>JBAYZS010000009.1:0-64295 GCA_041672395.1 Dysgonamonadaceae bacterium
ATTGATACCGATAAATAAATGCTTGAACTAAATATTTTTGAACAGGGCATGAATAAAGTCAATTGGGATGATAATTAGAAATCCCAACAATGGTGTAAGTCCTAATGCTTTTAGAAAGCTTAATTTATTTTACATCAAAAACTTAAGCGCCTCATATACAAAAAATGCAGGCCACACAAGTGCTTTTAAAATTCCAAGAGCACCCATCCAAAAACCGGTAGAAGTAGAAATGAAATAAATTGCAGCGCCAATCACGCCCAATCCATATACTGCATCACCCGCAGAACCGTTATTGTTTCCACACATAATTGTCTCCTTTCTTATTAAATTATATTTATTGAATAATAAAAAGTACAATGAAATCAAATACATACAAAGATAATAAAATAATTAAATGAGTAAATATAACTATTAAGAATTGAACTAATTTTGACTTCTATTTGTTTTATCATATAAATATTAATTAACTGATTTGCAAACGGTTTTATTTTCTGGGCACTTTATTCAAAGCCGCTAATTGGTAAATAATATTTCACATATTAATTGAGAAAACTATAAAATATAAAGACACTATTTGATTATAAAATTCGCCCTGGAGTGTCAACGATGGTTAAAATAAGGATAAATTGCAGTCAATTAATGTTAACTATTGATATTAACAGACTCAATAATGACGAAAATTCTGAATTTCGTGTTAATTAGTTTGTGGAGGAAGGTTACTTTTTATAACAGTTAAGTTATGTAAAGATTCAAGAATTTAAATTGTATGAAAATTAAATCAGATAATCTAAACGAATAAAAAAGACATAACATGTCTATGCAAAATATAGAAAAACAAAGAAAATCAGGTGTGAATCACCTTTTGATCAAATTTAAAAATATTTCATTTACAGTATTAACTTAAATATTTACAAATGTATGAACAGAAATAATTTAACGGATAATGATTTATCCAATAAGGTACCTATAAAACATTTTTTATTGATAATACGCACAACCATTATTCTTTTATTCACTTGCGTATTTTGTTCAATGGCTGAATCAGTCTATTCACACAACGCAATTGATCAACAACAAAAAAAGAGCATAACCGGTACGGTTGTTGACCAAAATAATATCCCTTTGATTGGTGCCAATATTGTCGAAAAAGGTACTACAAATGGTGCAGTGACAAATGTTGATGGAGAATTTATTTTAAATATTAATGAAAATGCTACAATTAATATTTCATATATCGGATATATTGCACAAGATATAAATACTCAGGGGAAAGAAACTTTCAACATTGTTTTGCAGGAAGATATTAATATATTAGATGAACTAGTTGTTATCGGATATGGCACAGTAAGAAGAGGTGATGTAACTACTGCTGTTTCTACTGTTTCTACAGAAGATTTAATGGAAAGACCTATAATTTCTGCAGCTCAAGCTATTCAGGGTAAAGCTGCCGGTGTGCAAGTTGTTCAACCGTCAGGTCTTCCCGGAGCGGGAATGGTAGTTCGTGTAAGAGGAAACACATCAATTACGGCAAGTAATGATCCATTGTATGTCGTTGATGGAGTTCCTACGGATGATATCAATTTTCTTGCGCCGGCGGATATTGAATCGATGCAGATTTTAAAAGATGCTTCATCGGCGGCAATCTATGGTTCGCGTGCTTCTAATGGAGTTGTTTTGATTACTACGAAACAAGGGATTGCTGGACAATCTAAAATAAGTTTTAACTCATATCTTGGGATATCTAAAGTTATCAAACAGATGAAGTCCCTTAATGTAGAACAATATAAAGAATTGATGGACGATTTAGGAGCAGTTATATTACCTGATGGTTTGAAAGATCAAACAGACTGGTTCTCTGAGGCTTTCAGAAATGGAATCAATCAAAATTATCAGGTTTCTATTACTAGTGGAAACGACAAATTGCGTTATTTTTTATCAGGAGGATATACAGATGAAAAAGGAATATTAAATGTATCCTATTATAAACGATATAATTTAAGAGCAAATATTGATAATCAAATTAGAGACTGGCTCAATATTAATGCCAATATTGCATATTCCGATTATTCAAATAACGGTATAATCTCTGGTACTGGTTCAAATAGAGCAGGTGTTGTACTCTCGGTAATAAATACTCCAACTTATGCTCCGATTTGGGACCCTGAAAATCCCGGACAATATTATAACGATTTCTATGGAGCCAACATCACGCATCCGATAGAAAATATGTCTCGTACCGAAGATGACAAATCAAATAGTAACAGGTTACTTGGATCTTTCAATTTAAAAGTGGATTTACTGCCAAATCTACAATTTAAAAGTACAAATTCGATAGATCGAGTGTATTATCATTCTACAAGTTTTCTTGATCCGATTAAGACGTCTTATGGTCGTAATCAAGGTGGAACAGCTTCTGACAACCGCTCGTTAAGTACTATTCTGACATTCGACAACATCCTTACTTATAACTTAACTTTGGGTGAAAATCATTCTTTGAGCTTGATGGGTGGTACATCTTATACATCATCGCTATGGAATAATTCATATATGAATGCTGCTTTTTACCGTACAGACTATACACCAAAAACTTTAAACGCTGCGAACAGAATTGATCCATATGGAACCGGCACAACTGCTTCAGATTGGGCATTAATGTCATATTTAGGAAGAATTTCATATAATTACGCAAGTAAATATCTTCTTACCGCAAATTTCAGAGCTGATGGATCGTCAAAATTATCTCCTGATAACAGGTTTGGTTATTTCCCCTCACTTTCTGCAGCTTGGCGAATCTCTTCAGAAAGTTTTATGTCTGATATTGATTGGATTGACGATTTAAAACTTAGAGGTGGCTGGGGAAAGACCGGTAATCAATCGGGGATAAGCGATTATGCATATTTACAAATGTATGATATTCAACGTATACCATGGTGGGAAACCGGAAAAGACAGGGCTGTAGTAAATATTAATCCTGCAAACATGAGAAATAGAGATCTTACCTGGGAAACCACGACTCAAAGTAATATTGGTATTGACATTACACTTCTTAAAAGTAGGATTACATTCACTGCTGATGCTTATTATAAATATACTACAAACTTATTGATGAATGTACCTTTACCCGGTGGGCTTGATTTTTCCAATATTTATCGCAACGAAGGTGAAATGGAAAACAGGGGTTTTGAATTTGCATTGAATACCAGGAATATTGATAATAAGGATTTTAATTGGACTACTGATTTTAATATGTCATTTAACCGTAACAAGGTTACTAAGCTCTCTTTACAGAAAATTTATTATTTTGCAAATACTTCTGAAGCTACAAGTGAAAATGTTGTTAGGATGACTGAAGGAAAACCATTGGGAATGTTTTGGGGGTATATTTCGGAAGGAGTGGATCCTGAAACCGGAGATTTGATATTCAGTGATCTTGATGGAAACGGAAGAATTACTACCAGTGATAAAAAATATATAGGTGATCCTAATCCTGATTTTGTATTGGGTATGACTAACGATTTATCATACAAAGGATTGAATTTAAGCCTATTTATTCAGGGCTCTTATGGAAATGAAGTTTATAATGCCTCACGCTATGAAACAGAAGGAATGTATAATGGTATGAATCAAACTACAGAAGTAATAAGACGATGGAGAATTCCTGGCCAAATAACAGATATACCACGTGCAACATCCGGTACAGATAACTTAAGGGCTTCTACTCGTTTTATTGAAAACGGCAGCTATTTAAGATTAAAATCATTAACATTATCTTATAATATTAAATCTTCGTTGTTGGATAGATTAAAAATATCGAGACTGCAGCCATATTTTACTGCACAAAACTTATTTACAATAACGAATTATTCAGGTTTTGACCCGGAGGTTAATCAATATGGTGGTAGTTCTACTGTCCAGGGTATTGATTGGGGAACTTATCCTCAGGTAAAGACTTTTATTTTTGGATTAAATATTGACTTTTAAAAATATAAAACAATGCGAAATATTATATTAATCTGGACTATTCTCGCTGCAATTCTTTTTGCAGGTCATTCTTGCGATCTGCAAAAGGACCCAATAGCCAATTTCAGCGATATTACAAATCCACAAGACACAACGGGTGGAGAGGGTGAAATTACAACAAAAGAACAGATCGTAGCACTTCGTAACGGTTTGTATTCCACTATCAGAGATTCTCAGGAAAATTGGTATCTGGATTTATTAGTTTTAGCTGAAACCCATGCTGATAATGCATATCGTGGAACTTCCGGGAATGAGCTTTCTTCTCTTGAAGCTCAATCACAGGATGGAATAAATAAAAATATAGCTCGTGACTGGAATTCATTTTTGAATTATATTGTAACGGCAAACCGTATAATATTAAATATAGATAATGTTCCAGACCCAACACTTACAACTATAGAACGTAAACAATGGAAAGCTGAAGCACTTATTTTCAGAGCATGGATATGGTTCGACATGGTAAGGCTTTGGGGAGGGATTCCGTTAGTTACACAAAAAACACCTGATGTTACAGCAGATAATATTGAAGAAGTATATCCGCAATTGTTTCCCGCACGTAATACAGTAGAAGAAGTATATGCAAAAATAATTGAAGATTTGGAAAAAGCCGCGACTGATGCACCTAATGTAGATACGCAAAACAAATTTTTTCTATCAAAAGCTGTAGCAAACGCATTATTAGCCAAAGTATATGCTGAACAACCGATAAGAGATTATGCAAAAGTAATCACATATTGCGAAAAGGTTGAAGCAGATGGCTTTACATTGGTTGAAAATTATGGAGATCTATTCTTATATGATAAGAATACGAAGGATGTAAAATTAAGAAACAGCAGTGAATCGATTTTCGAGATCACCTACCCTGCCGGTAGTACGAGCTGGGTATGGATGATGTTTGGATTAAATGAAGCCGACGAAAACAGTACATATGATTGGGCAAAATGGATTACTCCTTCAAGAGATTTGATTTCTACTTTTCAAGAAGAAAACGATGAAGTAAGAATGAATGCCTCTATTATTTGGGGCAATCCTTCATGGAGCATTCATTATCCCAGTAGTAACTATCCTTTTATGTATAAAACCCGTTCAAATCTGAATAGTGTTATTAAATTAAGGCTTGCAGATATTCTTTTGTTAAAAGCTGAAGCATATGTAGAAACGGGAAATTTGAATGAAGCAGAAAATCTTGTCAATCAAGTTCGAAACAGGGCAAAATTAGGAGATTTATCCGCTTCGGACACATCCTCTAAAGAAAAGTTAAAAGACGCTGTGTTAAAGGAGCGTCGTTTAGAACTCGCTTTTGAAGGACAGCGCTGGTTTGACCTTGTAAGGTATGATAAAGCTATCAGTACTCTGAATTCGCTGAATCAGCGTGATGTAGGAAGAATTCAAATGTTACCATTGACAGAAGAAACTATCCTTTTACCAGTTCCTCAAGAAGCAATTGATAAAAATCCATCCTTGATACAAAATCCAGGATACTAAGAATTAAGATATGAGAGAAAAAAACTTTTTAAGGTTAATTTATACTGTATCGCTATTGCTAATGTTCGTGATATTTTCTTCCGGTTCATGTAGCAAGTCAGAAAAACCTGTTGATGATGATCCTAATGGGGTAAAAAGTGATATAGATTTGTACGTTACAAATGCAAATAAGACCATGTTATTTCAAAAAGTACCCTTGCAATTCAGTACAAAAGATAACATGTCGCCTTATACCATAAAGATTGATCCATCAGCGACATACCAACAGATAGACGGTTTTGGAGCTGCATTTACCGGATCGACTTGTTACAATTTGTTGAAAATGCCTGCTGACAAAAGAAGTAAGCTTCTGGAAGAGACATTTGATCCTGTAAAAGGAATGGGATTTAGTTATATTCGCATCTCAATAGGCTGTTCGGATTTTTCTCTATCTGAATATACTTATTGTGATACGCCCGGTATAGAGAATTTTGCTATTCAGGAAGAGGAGAAAAAATATATTTTCCCTATTCTTAAAGAAATATTAGCCATTAATCCCAAAGTAAAAATCATGGCTTCTCCGTGGACAGCTCCCAGATGGATGAAGGTTAATAATCTTACGGATTTACAACCGTATAATTCATGGACTAGCGGTCAACTTAATCCTGCATATTATCAGGACTATGCGACCTATTTTGTAAAATATATTAAGGCAATGGAACAAGAAGGTTTTAAGATTGAGTCCATTACGCTTCAGAATGAGCCTTTAAATCGTGGTAATTCTGCATCAATGTTTATGACATGGCAAGAACAACGTGATTTTATTAAAACTGCTCTTGGTCCAAAATTCAGGGAGAATAATATTAACACGAAAATCATTGCTTATGATCATAATTATAACTATGATTCTGAAAAACCAGACACAAAGGATCAGGGTCAGTATCCATTAAAAATTTATGAAGACCCTGAAGCAGCACAATATATTGATGGGGCAGCTTATCATGCTTATGGCGGTGATAAAAGCGAAATGTTAAGAATCCACGAAGGAAGACCAGAAAAGAATCTATATTTCACTGAAATATCGATTGGTCTTTGGGGAAGTGGATATAATTTTGGAGAAGATTTAATGTGGAATCTTCAGGAAGTAGGAATTGGGACTTTAAATAATTGGTCAAAAGCTGTTATTGTTTGGAATTTCATGCTGGATGACAAACACGGTCCTGATCGACCGGGAGGTTGCAACGAGTGCCTAGGTGCAATTGATATCAATTCATCGAATTACACAAGTTATACAAAAAATAGTCACTTCTATGATATTGCGCATTTATCTAAGGTAATTAAACCTGGGGCTTACAGGATTAAATCATCCGATCTGAATATTAACGGGCTCAATTATGTAGTAACTAAAAATCCTGACCAATCATACGGTTTAGTGGCATTAAATAATCAGTCAACAGGGCAAAGTATAACTATTGATGATGGTGTACATACTTTTAATTATAAGATTCCCCCAAAATCAGTTTCGTCATTTAAATGGAAATAAAATTAGATACAAACAAATAAAAAGGAATACAATGAAAATAAGTCGTTTTACAATATACAGTTTGTTTGCAGTCATAATGTTTTTAGTTGCCTGCAACAATGAAAGTGATTTTCCCGGTGAGCCGGGCGATCCTCAAATTTCATCAAAGCAAGTTCCCTCATCTGCTTTTTTTGGAGATAGCATCCCATTTTCAGCTATGGTAAGTGATTCAAAGGTACCACTATCAACATTAAAAGCTCAGCTTTATTTTGGAGAAGATATGGTTTCGGAAACCGTTATAAGAACAATAAGTGACGGTAATTATCAGGGAAAAATATATGCTCCATTTTTGAAGAATATTTCTGACGGATCTGCTACTTTAAAATTAATATTGCAAGATATTCATTTTACAACAAGGGAAGAGACCATGCCCATCGCCCTTCAAAGACCTCAGTATGAAATTATTACTTTTGTTGCGGAAACTGGAGAGCATATTAATTTAACACGCATAAATAATAATTCGTACAAAGGAACTCTCCCTGAAAATATGCCCAGAATGCTAAAAGGGATTTTTGAAGCTCCTAAATACGGTACTAACGGAAATCCAATTACTTTTGGTTGGCAAGATGGAAGTATAAAAGAGGGCACAAGTTCTTTGATTACGTTCATTAGTATTACCGATAGTCCTTATGATATTACATTTAATTCATTAACTTATGAAAGAAGTCCATTCACTGTATATAAGTTGAATGGGAAAAACATGAATTTTATCGATAATAACTTTCAAATTGATATAGATTTGAAAAAAGGAGATGAATTGGTATTTGAGAATATTACCAGTTTAAATAATTATTGGATTGACCCCGATTTTCTTACCCTTACTACTGATGGCAAGATTAAATTTGCAGCTATTGATGGGAAATATAGAATAATTGCAAATGAAGGAGTTATCTCCTATTTTAGGATTCAGACTCTTGATGCAAGTGGTAACAAAGCAACCCTTAAAGATGATGGTAGTGGTGCTATATGGATTGCCGGTTATGGAATTGCAAAACCGGGAATGACTACTGGACAACCTGGGTGGAATCCGGGTAATATGTTGTGTATGGCACCAGTTGAGCCAAAAATTTACAGAATGACAGCAATTGCCAGTGTTGAACAAGGTTTGGGTCAAATTCGTTCAGACTGGTTAGGATTTAAGTTTTTCTTTCAAGACAACTGGGGTGGAGAGTTTAATAAGGCAAAATATGCTGAAATGAGTGGTATAATACCATCTATTATTTCCATTTCAGATAGTGGAGATATAGGTATTGCTTCCGGTCAGACATTAAAAGTAGGTACAACTTACGTGATTACAATAGATTGCACCAATGGTCCCGGGAATGCAAAAATATCGATTGTGGAGAAATTATAGAATAAGAAATCTGAAGGGAAAAACCTTTATGATTCAATTATTTGAATGTTAATTTTTTAATAGAGGTTGTTTATAATTAGATTAAACAACCTCTACTTTTTACATATTAAACAACCTTTAATCAATAGTACTATAACATATGTTTAAGTCTTCAAATTATATCCATTGAAATTATTTCTATTAATTCACTATATATTTCAGACATTTTATTATTTTTTGTAATAAAATTCAACAATAATATCTTTTCTTTGTAAATGTTTTAGGTTGCTCTTGAAGTTATTTAGAAATCATCATGTCCAATTATAAGAAAAAAGCCACAAACCTATTGGTTATAATATTTTTATTATCAATCTCAAATATATTAAACTCCCAAGAGAAAAATTTGAGCAGCAGACCTTTTGAGTTTGCAATGTTATCAGATTTACATATTCACAATAAAAGGGAAGCTGCCACAAAATATTTGAATACTGCTGTTAAAGATATCAACAACAACACAAAAGTAAACTTTGTAATTGTTAACGGGGATATATCCCAGTTTGGGGATATTGAATCTCTTGAAATAGCAAAAAGAGAACTCGACAGTTTAAATGTTCCGTATTTCGTAAATGTTGGTAATCATGATATTCAATATGATTCATTGAATCTTACAATGAATGTGAAGAAAGTTTTTGGTTATGACCGATTTTCATTTTCATTTGGGAGTATTAAATTTATAGGCATTCTTTCCTCTCCTATTAAAAGAAGAGATGAAGCATATATTCTGGAGAATCATCTGAATTATCTGATAAAAGAGGTAGAGAATATAAAAAATGAAAAGGGAATAATATTGATTACTCATTATCCAATTCTTGAAAAAGAGATGTATCAAACCGATGAAATTATTTCTTTGATGAAAGATTTAGGAATTGAAATAGTTTTAAGCGGGCATTATCATATGAATGGCATTTTGAATTATGAAAATGTTAATGGTATTTTAAATAGAACACTTCTAAAGACTGATGGTCAAAATGGCTATAATATCTATAAATTTGATGATTTTGGGCTGCGATTAAAAGAAAGAAAACTTAATGGCGAAGAAAATAGCTGGTTATGGTTACCATTAAAATGTCACTATAAAAAAGAAATTTAACATAAAAGTTGTGTAAAATTAATGTTTTTGTAATATAAAAGTCCCATCTTTGCAAACTATTTATACTATATATATAATTTTTCTATTAAATATAATGAAAGTAAATTTATTTAAGGTTGTTTTGGTTATTTCTTTTTTCTGTTTTTTTAATGATATTGTTTATTCACAAAATTCCATTTCTCAAAGAGTAGTTACCGGTATTGTTGCAGATGAAACAGGTGAAAGCTTGATAGGCGTAACTGTACGGCAAAAGAACACAAATAACGCAACAACAACAAACATCAATGGAGAATTTAGTATTAGAATATCTCTAAATCAACCACCCGTTTTGGTCTTTTCGTATATTGGAATGGACATTAAAGAAGTGGTATTAAATTCTACACAAAACAAAATTAATGTTCAATTAGAGTCTACATCTACTGCATTAGATGAAATTGTTGTGGTGGGTGCATATGGATCTTTACAGAAACGTTCAGATATGGTAGGTTCTGCATATCAAGTCAGTTCGAAACAGCTGGAGTCTCTTCCTGCAGGAAGAATTGATCAACTTTTAGACGGTGTTATACCTGGTATGCAGGTTGCTCCATTTACAGATGATGCTTCCAGTACAAAACAAAGGATAACGATAAGAGTTAGAGGTGAGGGTTCAATGTCTGCTTCTAATGAGCCATTGTGGATTGTCGACGGAACTAAAATTTATACAGGAGACAGAACAAATATGGTTCCTGGAGTTAGTCTTTCTATTAGTCCATTAACATATTTAAACCCAGATGATATTGAGAGTTACACAGTTCTTAAAGATGCAACAGCCACTTCTATATATGGCTCAAATGGAGCTAATGGAGTTATCTTAATTACTACAAAACAAGGTAAAGCGGGTAAACCTAAAATAAATCTTTCAGTTCAATCGGGAGTTTCTCAAATTAATAAAAGTACTCAATACAGGGTTTTAAATGCTGAACAATATTTAACATTAGCTCGGGAATCGTATCTCAACTCGGGAAGAGATATGAGATATTTTCCTTTTCAAAACAGTGATTTGAATGATTATGAAAATACTAATACAAACTGGACAGATGTATTTTATGATACCGGTTTTTCAAATCAAATTAATCTAGCTATATCAGGTGGTTCAGAAAAAGCAAAATACTATGTATCTGGATCATATTTTAATCAGGAGTCAACTATTAAAGGGAATAATCAAGAAAGATTGTCTGTAAGAACAAATCTTGATTTAGAACTGACTTCAAAATTAAATTTAGATGTCCATTCTTCTCTTTCATATAATGTAAATAATATTTTTAATCCAGGGCGCGATTATTTAGAATTTTTGCCAATTTATTCTCCAATAAACCCTGATGGAACATATCGTTTATATAATAAAAGCATTGAAGGTGCTGATCCATTGGAGAATCCTATTTGGAAAACAACAAGATTTTTGAACTCAGTTCCAGAAAGAGAAGAAAATGATCACCGACAGAGAGCAATGGCCGCTAATGTTAATTTAGCGTTAGAATATAACATCATTGATGGATTGAACTCTACCACTCAATTTGGCATTGATAATCAAAATATTAATGAAGACAAGTATGATGCTCGAACAAACTGGTCCGGTCTTTCGTCAACTGAAGGACCTATTGGTTATTCACAAAGGAATAATTCTTCTTTTATATTATGGACCCTTATCGAGAGATTAAACTTTAACCGAACATTTGGGAATCATTCTGTTTCAGGCATTTTGGGTGGTGAGGCAAGTTCTAATGATAGGGTTTCCATTGGTGCTAGCGGATCGGGATTTATCAATGATAAAATCAAAGAGGTTTCATATGCGGTAGACAGAAGAGGTTCAAGCAGCAGAAGTACTGGTAGGTCATTATCTTTCTTTGCACAAGCTTCATATTCTTACGATGAACGTTATTATTTAACAGTAAATGGAAGACGTGACGGTAATTCAGGTTTTGGCTCAGATGCTCAATGGGGAAATTTCGGATCTATAGGTACATCATGGAACATTCATAATGAGGACTTCTTTGATACAGAAAATATAAATATTTTTAAACTAAAAGCCTCATTTGGAAGTAATGGTAATTCAAGAATAGGTTCACAGGAGGCATTGGGTCTATACTCATATAGCGAAAGTGATAATTATATGGGAGAAATTGGTGGCTCAATGTCAGGCTCACCAAATAAAGGATTAAGTTGGGAAACAGCGTATATTACAAATCTGGGAATACGTATGAAGTTATTTAACAGAGTTGATATAGAATTAGAGGCTTATAATAAAAAAACTGTGGATTTACTAAGTAATTTGGACGTATCCCGTACTACAGGAGATACAAGAAGTTACAGGAATTCCGGTAAAATATTGAATCAGGGTATTGAAGCAACGGTTGGTTTAGATTTAATTAACAATAATGATTTTAGCTGGTGGTTGGAAATAAACGCTGCTCATAACAGGAATAAATTGCTGGAATTATACAATGGAATTGAAAAAGTTATGGGTAATTATATTTGGCGTGAAGGTCATGATTTAAATACTTTTTATGTTGTCAGATGGGCTGGCGTTGATCCTCGTGACGGTGCTCCTTTATGGTATGATTCAAATGGCAATATAACCAGATCTTTCAATAACAACAACCGTGTCCCTTGGAAGACTTCTTCGCCTACAGTATTCGGTGGGTTAAGAACAAATGCAAGTTATAAAAATCTCTCTGTTAACATTTTAGTTACATATGTATTGGGCGGGTATTCGTTCAGTTCATTTGGGAGAAATGTAATGTCTGATGGCTTGAATATTATGGACGAAAATCAAAGTATCAACCAACTTGACAGATGGCAAAAGCCGGGTGATGTTGCTTCTGCTCCAAAACCAATCTGGGGCACTTCAACAGGTTCCGTAATGAGTTCAACACGGCATATTTACAAAACGACTCATGCTCGTTTGAAAAATTTATCTCTTAACTATTTATTAAATGCTGATTGGTTGAAATCGGCAGGTATTCAATCTTGCAGTCTTTCTTTAATTGGTGACAACCTATTACTTTGGACTCCTTATGCAAAAAAAGATATGAATACATATCGTCAATCAATTACTGGATTTCCTAGTGAAACTTCTTTTTCATTAGGCATTAATTTAAACTTTTAATAATTATCATTAATAATTATGACAGCAAAAAAATATATAAGACTTTTATTCGTAGTTCTGCTAATTAATTTATTTACTTCATGTGATAAATTTTTAGAAGTTGAAACCGTTGGGCGTACAACAATGCCAAACTTTTTTTCAAATGTAGATGGACTTAAAGCTGGTTTAACAGGAACATACAGTCAGATGTTTAATTATTATTCATCGGAATTCTACAAATATCCTGAGGTTGCAGGAAACATGGTGGATTTAAGGATAATTTCTGAAAATGCAGATATGGTTGATCAATTCAATTTTACGTCTGACCCGGAACAGGAAGTTGCGGCAGTGGGAGGAATCTGGAAAAAGATATATGAAACTTTGGCAAATGCAAATAATTTATTGGAATATCAACCGGTTTTGTTGGTTAGTTTTCCTCAGGAAAAAGCGAAATTGGATAATATAAGAGCTCAGGCTTTATTTATTAGGGCATTATGCCATTTTGATCTTTGTCGTGTTTACAGTCAACCTTATAATTATACCGCAGATGCTTCACATTTAGGAATTCCAGTTCTTACAAGAACTCCCGGGCCGGATGATAATCCTGCCAGAAATACAGTTAAAGAAGTTTATGACCAAATCCTAAAAGATTTACTTGAAGCAGAAGAATTATTTGGAGATTCTTCAATGAAAGATGCCTATCATGCATCCAAAAAATCAACCCAGGCTTTACTTTCAAGAGTTTATTTATATACTGAAAACTGGGACAAAGCAATTGAATATGCAACTAAAGTTATTGACAATTCTGAGTTGGCTTATGGTGATGATTATTTGGCAATGTATCATAATCTTACAGAAGGGAAAGAAGCAATTTTGAGGTTAAATGGAACGCTGAAGAGTGTTTCTCTCGGTAAATTTTATTCTCCCCTGGATCCAATTGCTATGCCTGCAGATACGCTCATATCTTTGTATGATGACTCGGATATTCGTTTTCAATTATTTGAACAAGATAAGAATAACCCATCAAAATATGCAACATCTAAGTTTGCTATTAAAGTCGATTACAGTATTGGAAATGAGAGGTATGATCCAATTATCCTGAGAGTATCAGAAATGTATCTGAACAGAGCTGAAGCATATTTAAATAAAAATGATTTAACTAATGCTGCTTCAGATTTAAAAGTGATTATTGCTAGAGCAATGAATTTAAGTGTGACAGATGTAATAGTTAATTATTCAAATAAAGAAGATTTGTTTGATCTGATAAAGAAAGAACGAGCCAAAGAATTTTGTTTTGAAGGTCACAATTTTTTTGATATAGTTCGCCAGAAAGATAATTTGGTTCGTGGACAGTCAACAAATTCTATTGTAAAATACTTGCCTTATCCTAATGACGAATTTGTTTTACCCATTTCACAATATGAATTGGATGCGAATTTAAATATAGTAGGTAATCCCACTGTCAATTAATGATAAAATTGTTTTGAATCATGTTTAAATATTTTTTTATGAATCGTAATTTATTAATTATAATAAGCTTATCTATTCTGTCAGCAGCTTTTTCATCTTGTAATTTAGAAGAATATGAACCATATGATTTGAAATTTATTCACATCATGGACAAAAATGCTTCTTCTACAAATGTAAGTTCGAAAGCTAACACCATTTCAACGTATAATGTTTATCTAAGCGTTCCTGCTTCTGAAATGAAAGAAACTGTAAATGTACAGTATGACATAATTGTCGGAAACGGATTAAAAGAAGGAGTTGACTATAAGTTACTGACTGAAGGAAAAACGCTTACTTTTTTATCGGGTATTTACGATATGCCCATCAGGATTCAGTGGATTTCCCATCCTATTGATCCAACAAAAGATAATACTTTAAAAATTGTTTTGGTTAGTAATGATAAAGGATATGCACTTGGCTTACCCGGACCTGCTCAAAACCAAAAAGAATTTACCATAATTAAGATATAATGACAAAAAATAATTTTATTACAACTTTCTTATTATTTCTATTATTCGCACAATCTCTTTTTGCTAAAGAGATTCAAGTTGATCCACAATTGATCAAGGGAAAACTATCGAATGGCTTAACTTATTATATTTATCCTAATGATTATCCCAAAGGTGAGGCAGTTTATCGCTTGTTCATAAAATCCGGTTCTTTATATGAAACTGAAGAACAACGCGGATTAGCTCATTTCCTTGAACATATGGCTTTTAATGGAACTAAAACGTTTCCGGAGAATTCACTTATAAAGTATTTGGAATCGAAAGGTGCTAAGTTTGGTAAAGATTTGAATGCCCACACTTCATATAACGAAACAGTTTATAAGTTACAGATTCCAACAACTTCACCAGGATTAATCGACACAACATTAATTATTTTGCGTGATTGGATTGATGGCATTGTTTTGGATAGTGCTCAAATTGAGTCTGAACGTGGAGTGATTTTATCTGAATGGCTCTCTAAAACCGGTCCTCAGGCAGAAGTAAATGATGTTTTACTGAATATGTTACTTAATAATTCAAGATATTCTAAAAGAAAAGTAATTGGCGACACTGCTGTAATAAAGAATTTTAGTCATCAATTGCTTCGTGATTATTATCAGACTTGGTATAGACCTGACATAATGGCGATTGCTATTGTAGGCGATGTGGATCCGGTTAAAATGGAGCAAGCAATAAAAAAAACCTTCTCAAAAATCCCAAATAAGAAAAGGAAGAAATTAGTAAAATATCCAATTCCTGATTATGAGAAAAGTGAAGCTAAAACTGTTGTTCACGAATCGTCACCCAAACCTCAGTTAACTTCGGTTCAATTTACACCAGAGATTAAAAATATTAAAATAGAAAAAGACTATCTTTCATATCTTCAGAAATTGATGCTGAATAGGCTGATGAATGCAAGACTTAATGCTATTTCATTTGATAACACCATTTATTCAAATGGGAGCATTGGAATCTCTGATTTCTTAAACACAACAGGAATGATTATTTCATCTGTTGAATTAAAGCCAGATAAGATGGATGAAGGTATAGAAGCATTTAATGAAGATGTCAAACAGATTTTTAAATATGGATTTCTGCCTGTTGAAATAAACAAGGTTAAAAAGTCCTATTTAAGTCAGCTTAAAAGGGCTGCTGAGTCTAATAATCCTACAAGTTCTTCCACAATTATGGATGAAATTTACGCTGATTTTTATAAAGGTTATACCGTTACAACTGATGAAGAGGAATATCGTTTATTTAAGAATAATATTGACAAAATAGATTCTCTATCTCTTGTGAATATTCTTCATCAAATTGTAAAGCCTAACAAAACTCATTATTTGCTTACATCTTTTAAAGAAACTCAATTAACCGATTCTCTTGAATTGTTGAATACAATATCTGTATTGCAATCAAAAGAGGTTGAACCATATGAATTAGATATCAATGTTCCGGAAGTATTATTTGGAACACAACCCATAGCGGGTAAGATTGTTAATGAATCTAAAATATCTGAAATTGATGCGACAGAAATACTTTTATCCAATGGAGTAAAAGTAATATATAAACCAGCTGTATCAAGCAAAGACAGAATAAGTTTTTCAGCTTTTAAAAAAGGTGGTCTCTATGCTTTAGATTCTATTGATTATCCAAGTGGCATTTATTCAGCAAATGTTATTTCTCTAAGTGGAGCTGGCGATTTTTCCAGAGATGAGTTGTCCTATTATTTAGCGGGAAATACTTCAAATGTAAAACTAATGATTGAAAAAACGAGATCAGGTGTTGTCGGAAGTTCTTCAGTTAATGACATTGAAACTCTTTTCCAGTTGTTGTATTTACGATGGACTCAACCTAGGGTAGACTCAAGCGTTTTCGATTTAACTAAAAAAATGAGTATCGAAAATTATTTGAATCAAAACAAGACAGATCAAACAATATTTTATGAAAAATTGTCTGATTTAATGAGGGTTAGCGACTACACTAACAGAGAGTTTACGGATAGCATTATTAAAAATCAGGTTCATTTGGATAAAATGATTCCAATTTTTAATCAATCTTTTGGGAATGCAAATGGATTTACTTTTGTTATTTTATCTGATATGTCTTTATCGAAATTAAAACCATACATTTTAACATATATTGGTGGATTACCGAGTAATAATGTAGATAATGAAGATTCATCATATGTTTACGATGGTGGAACTATAAGAACGACAAAGGCTGAACTTATTGAAGAAGCTGGAGATTCAGAAAGAAGTGTTGTTAATTTGATTTTCCAGCAAAAAGAAATTCCCATGAATTTTACTGAATATAAACTGAAAAGTGAAATTCTTGAAGCAATTCTCAAAATGAAATTAACCAGTATACTTCGCGAAGAAATGGGGATGGTATACAGTACAAGTGTTAGTTCAAGTTCCACAATTCATCCTAATGAACTCTCCAGAAGCATTATTTCATTCTCTTGCCTACCCTCAAATGCGGATACACTGATTAATGAAATAGTTAAAATATTAAATACTTTATCATCTGATCCGACAAATTTTGAAAAGGAATTAACCGATGTAAAAATGAATCAGATCAAGGTAATGAAAGCAAATATTCAACGTGATTCATTTTGGAGCACACATATTAGAAATTTATTATTTAACAATGAAGACTACTGGAACTATGTAAATGATTTTGAGAATATTGTAAAAAATATCTCATCGGAAGAGATTTCCAAATTAGTTGATTTCAATTTTGATCAAGATAATATGATTAAAACAGTTTTATTACCAAAGAATAAATAAATACAGAATTGTATTTATAAATTAAACATTAAAATAAATTATCGATTATGAAAATGAAAAAATTATTTTTGTTGTTATTGGTTACTGCAGGGATTTTAGTTTCCTGCGAAAAAGAAGATGTTCCAAAAATTGAATATGGTGAAGCGAAAATGTTATCTTTTGGATATTATACAGAAGATAATGAAGGTGTAATTGTTCAAGACTATGTTGTTTCTGAAGTAAACTCAAATAATATTACTATTTTATTACCAGAAGATGTTGATAAATCTAAATTAATTGCTCGTTTTACTACAAGTGAAAAAGATACTGTAAAAGTAAGTGGTACTATTCAGGTAAGTGGAGTTACTGCAAATAACTTTACTGTCCCTGTAGATTATTTTGTTTCTGAAGGTACCAACAATGCAAAATACACAGTTACGATAGGAAATGCACCTGCTTTTGTCTGGTCGGTTTTACCCCCTGTTGCAGAAAATGATTCAGCTGTAAATTCAGATATGAAGGTAAATCCTATTGATGGACTTCCATATATTATTTATAAAGCTGATAGAGAATTATCAGATGATGAGAAGGCTGCGATGTTTAAATTTGAAAATGGCGCGTGGAAATCTTTAGGAGAAATCTCGGATGGTAGAGTTTCTAGTGATTTAGGTTTAACATTTAATAGTGCCGGCGTACCATACGTTTCCTACATGGATTATACAAATGAAATTAGTCAAACTACTTCTGTGAAAAAATATAATGGTACAGGTTGGGAACTTGTAGGAAATAAAGGTTTCACAACTGCAAAAATAACATATAGTTCATTAGCTTTTGCGAATGATAACAAATTGATGTTCTTTGGATCATATGATGGTAGAGATGGCACATTAGTTCGTCGTGAATTGTCTGTTTCATCTTTTGAAAATGGTGCATGGACAACAAATGCTACTATCCCAGGCAGAACATCAGATTTAGTTGCTTTTGTACAATCTTCTGTACGATTTAAAGATGCAATATATTTAGTAATACTGAACGCTGTTACTCCAAATTCTTTTTCAGTATATAAATATGAAAACAATACTTGGACAACCCTCATGGATAAATGGGTAGATCCAAATGCTACAGGTATGAGTATATATGACATAGATATTGATTTAGATAAAGACGGTAATGTATATGTTGCATTTGCCGATAATAGTTCAGAAGCGACACTAAAACATCGTGTAATTAAATATGATGCTGATACAAAAGAGATAAGTAACGTAGGGAACTTTATATCTGGAGTCTCAGGATCTAAATATTACTTTGACCTATCAATTTCTCCACTAGGTGTTCCTTATTTATTTTACCGTAATGAATCAGGTTTCCCAACTATTACAAACATAGACAAGGATACACAAGATTGGACAGCTCCAAATATTCTTGCCAATGTTGATGCAAGTGATTTAAGTCTTGATTTTGCTCCAAACGGTGAAGCTTATATAGTTTTCACTGTAAACAACAAATTCTTTACTTATAAATATTCAGCTCCTGCAAATTAGTTTGTAAATTAAAATAAAGGATGACCTTAGATTAAGGTCATCCTTTATATCTTTATATCTAATCTTTTATACCCAAATCAATATACATTGGCATGAACATTTTTATTAAAGACGTACTTGACTTTATTCTTTACAGCTAATTATCATACAAATAGTGATACAGAACCCAAATTAAATCCTCAACAGACATTCCTTGACAATTTGGGTTATTATAAATATTTTCGTATTTTTATAGCTCATATATTTAAATTAGTTGAAATGAAAAATTATATCTTCGTATTATTGCTCGCCACAACCTTATTTACAAGTTGTAATACAACGAAACAATTAACTACGTATGTAAATCCATTTCTGGGTACGGCCACACTATGGGAACCAGAAGATTTAGGATATGAACGTACTTGGGATGTAAGAACATGGGGC
The DNA here is from genome assembly GCA_041672395.1 of Dysgonamonadaceae bacterium. GTDB lineage: Bacteria > Bacteroidota > Bacteroidia > Bacteroidales > Dysgonomonadaceae > UBA5287. The sequence continues at coordinate 19,403 of JBAYZS010000009.1, forward strand.
GCTGAAGTTTTCCCTGGATCTTCATTACCAAATGCTATGGTACAACTTAGTCCTGTTACACAATTTAGAAGTGGTGCTGGTTATCAATATGAAGATACGATTATTTATGGGTTTGCTCATACAAATAAAGGACATTGGAATTTGCTCCATCTCCCTATGCTTCCGGTAACTGGTGACATCAAGCCAAGTGATTATGCATCTTCTTACAATCATAAGAACGAGTCGGCTCAACCAGGTTATTATCAAGTTTTTCTTGAGAGATATGGCATCAACGCAGAATTGACTTCTACTTTACGTTGTGGTTATCATAAATATTTATTTCCAGAGAAATCACATAAAAAGCTTCTTGTTGATATTACACGTTCAAACAATAGAGTTACAGAATGGAATATTGAGAAAGTGGATGATTCATCCTTTTCAGGTTTTCAGAATGCTGAAGGCAAAATGTATTTCTTTGCTGTAGCGAATCATGAAATTGTGAATATTGAACAAATAAAAGACGACAATCATGAAGTTTCTATTGTGAATTTTAAGGATAACAAAGATAATCAACTGGAATTAAAAATCGGTTTTTCATTTGTTAGTATTGAAAATGCAAAAATGAATCTTGAAAAAGAGATGTTAAAAAAGAGTTTTGCACAAGTACGAAATGAAGCTGATAAAACATGGGAAAGTTTATTATCAAAAATAAAGGTTACCGGAGGAACAGAACGTGAGAAAGGAATTTTTTATAGCACATTATATCGCTCTTTTCTTTGGCCAGCATTGCGTAGTGATGGTAATGGTGATTTTGTTGATGAAAGGGGTGAAATTGTAAATGAGGGATTTCATTATTATACAAATCCTTCGTTTTGGGATGATTATCGTAATAAGCTTGTTTTATTAGGCATGTTGTCTCCTGAAGTAACAATCGACATAATTAAGTCAATTATTGATAAAGGTGAAAAAAGTCGCGGTGGTTACATGCCCACTTTCTTTCATGGCGACCATGCATCTGTTTTTGTAGCAGGAAGCTATTTACGAGGTTTGAAAGATTTTGATCTAGAGCGCGCATATAAATTATTACTTAAAAATGCTACTGTTCCTGGGCGAGGAGGAAGACCTTATTTGGATGAGTATATTGAAAAAGGTTGGATTGCAGAAAAAGACACAACAAATGTGCCTACATGGGATGAATATAAAGCCGCTGTTACTAAAACGGTAGAATATGCTTATGATGATTATGCGACAGCTCTTTTGGCAAAAGAACTAGGAGATGATGAAAATTACAAATTATTGATGGATCGTTCGTCAAATTATAAAAATTTGTTTGACCCCAGTACAGGATTTTGGAGAGGACGAATTGAAAATGGAGAATGGATTAAAGATTTTGATCCGTATTATCCTTATTTTGCATATATGTATAGGGAGGCAAATGCCTGGCAATCTCTTTTTTATGCCCCACACGATCCAGAAGGTATGATTGAACTTTATCCCAACAAGAAAGCTGTTGAACAAAAGCTTGACTCATTGTTCACCGAACCATGGAGAAAGTACGAAGCTCATAATATGACAGGCTTTATAGGAAATTATTGCCACGGAAATCAACCAGACCATAGTATACCATATACCTATTACTTTATTGATAAACAGGAAAAAGCTCAAGCTGTTTTAGACAGTATAATGGATCGTTTCTACGATATGGGTGCGGATAAATTAGCTTATGCAGGAATGGATGATGCAGGAGAAATGTCTTCTTGGTATGTTTTCAACGCAATAGGTTTATATACTTATTCACCAGCTGATCCTGAGTACATTATCTCTGTACCAATATTTGACAGGGTTGAGTTTACTTTGAACAATAATCAATTTACAATTACTAAACAGGGGAATGGGAAAAAAATAAAGGAAATCACTTATGGTGGTAAAAAAATAAATAGTTGGTTTATTTTACATGATCAATTAAAAGAAGGGAAAGAACTTATTATCTACACTGAATAATTTCATTTTCATTTAGTTCAACTAATTAAAGAATTTCAAATAGTTAACTACTTTTATGCTGTATAATTCAATTATTTTTTGTATATTAGCAGTTCCAAATACTTTTTATGCTGCAAATCAAAGAAAAATTTAAAGAGATTTTTTATGCTGTAATTCCTATAGCAGTGGTTGTGCTGTTATTGCACTTCACAATCACTCCGCTTGAAAAAGATCTTTTAATAAAATTCATCATCGGTACAATTTTTGTGCTGATAGGAATGCCACTATTTTTGTTGGGTGTTGATTTAAGCATTTCACCTATAGGTGAAAAAGTAAGCGGGAGCTTACTGAAAAACAAATCGTTATGGCCAATTATTTTAGGAGGAATAATAATTGGTTTTTCTGTAACCATTGCAGAACCTGATTTGCATATTCTGGCTGGACAAGTAAAAGATATTACTTTAGGTAGTATAAACTCCAATCTCATGGTAATACTTGTATCTGTGGGAGTGGGATTTATGGTTGCGCTAGCATTAGTGCGTGTGATTAAGGGAATTCGACTAAACATATTAATGACAGCAATTTACCTTATCATTTTTGCGTTGGCACTGTTCTCTGATCCTGAATTTCTGGCTGTTGCTTTTGATGCTTCGGGATCTACAACAGGTTCTATATCCGTTCCATTTTTATTGGCATTATCGGCAGGTGTCTCAAATTTGACTCGTCGAAAAGGAAATGAACAAACTGATAGTTTTGGCATGCTTGGTATAGCTTCTACGGGGGCGATTATCGCAGTCTTGGTACAGGGGTTGTTCAATGAAACAAAAGTGAGTGGAAACCTACCCATGGATGTAGTTTCAGATCAGAATGTGTTTAAGATGTTTTTTTCACAAATTCCACAAGTAGCACTAGAAGGTTTACTCACGCTATTACCTGTAATAATTATTTTCTTAATTGTTAACGTATTCAATTTAAAAGAGTCCAAGCGCTCCATTAGAAACATTATGGTTGGTGCACTTTATACGTATATTGGTCTGGTTCTTTTCCTTGCTGGATTTAATGGTGGATTTATTGATACTAGTCGACAGTTGGGGTATCAAATTGCGTCTCTGGAAAAGGATTGGATATTGATTATTGTTGGGATTATATTAGGTGTGGTTATTATTCCGGCAGAACCGTCGGTACGAGTACTTACTAAACAAATTGAAGATGAAACTGCCGGTGCTATAAATTCAAAAACAGTTTTAATAGCATTGTGTGTTGGCGTGGGAATTGCTGTTGGATTGTCAATCATGCGAATAACAATTCCGTCACTTCAGTTATGGCATATTATTCTAGCTGCAATGATAATTGTAATTATTTTGTCATTTATTGTACCTAAAATATTTGTTGGTATAGCTTATGATTCAGGGGGAGTGGCAGCTGGTACACTAACAGCCACTGTTGTCCTACCGTTTGCTCATGGTGCAGCTCAATATATTCCAAGTGCAAATGTTGTAATTGATGGGTTCGGAGTGATTGCCATTGTTGCGATTACCCCGTTGATTACAATTGAAATAATGGGATTAATGTACAAAATGTCGATGAAAAAACAACAAAGAAAATCTAAAAAAATAAAACAAGGAGGTATTGAAGTATGATGGAAACAGTATCTTCATATCAAAACAAAAAGGTTTGTCTGTTGACAATTATTGTGAATAGAGGGAAAAGCAAGAAAATTTTACATTCAGCAAAAAATTTAGGTATCACCCGAGCTAATGTATTGTTAAGTGAAGGAATGGTAGGCAACCATATCCTAAAGATCTTAGCAATGAATGAAACTAAGAAAGAAGTTTTGATATTTATTATAAGGGAAGAACGAGAAATTGAAATCTTGGACTATTTTACCAGTAAATTTCATTTTAATAAGCCCAATACTGGTATTGCCTTTACAATGCCTATTATTACGCCTATACTGGACCAACCTCAAAAGTACACAAAACAAACGGCTTATGTAAATGTTATTACTATTATTAACGAGTCGCTTGCGGAAGATTTTGTTGACTTTGTTCAAAGCAAGGGTTTTATTGGAGGAACTATTTGCAAAGCCAGAGGAACAGCAAATATTTTTAATCCTTTAATAAAAACTAAAGCTCAATCAGCTAAAGCACTTGTTATGATGATAACAGCATTAGACAAACTGGAGACACTGATGGATCTTATTCTTGATAAATATAATATTCATGAAGAAAATACGGGGATTGTTGCCGTACTTCCTGTAAACCAAGTAACGGGTTTACCGCATATTATTATCGATAATCCTACTGATGTTATTATGAAAGGTCAGATGTTAACAGCAATTGTTCCTGCAGGTCAGTCGGAGGAATTCCTACAAAAAACTAAAACTTTAGGAGCTACCGGTGGTACAATCTTACATTCTAGATTTTGTAATCTTACTGAAACAGCAGGCTTATTCTCATTTGTGGTTGACACAGAAGAAGAAATCCTAATAACAATAGTAAATGAAGACATAGCTGAAAATATTCAAAAAATTACACTCAAACTTATTTTTGAGAATCAAATTGAGAATCCACATGCATTTGCTATCCCGGTACTACAAGCAAAAGGAATTCGAATAAATAATGAATAAATCAACACTATCAGATAGAATATCTAACTATTTTGCTATCTTTGAAACATATTATCATCTATTTGTATGAAAATTAAGTCTATATATTTTATCCTATCCTTTGTGCTTTTAAGTACTATTACTATTACGATTAACGCACAAACAATTGATGATGCCAAAATGTGGTATCAAGAAGGTAAATATGCTGAAGCACTTCCTATTCTGATGGAAGAATACAACTTAAACCCTGAGAATAAATTAATAAATCAATTTTTAGGTATCAGTTTGTTTGAAATAGGTAAATTTGTAGAATCTGAAAAATACCTAACATTTGCTTCTAACAGTTCAATTTCTGAAGTTTATATATATTTAGGTGAATTATATACACTCCAATATAAATTTGATGAAGCAGAAGGGTTGTTTTCAAAATACGAGAAAGCAAAAAAGAAAGATAAAATTGCTTTGGAAGTACTGGAAGAAAAAAGAAATTTTGCTGATCAGTTAAAACGGTTGACAAGACGTACTGAAAATGTTCAGATTATTGATAGTATGGTAATTTCTAAAAGTAATCTTCTCGATGCTTATTTTCTGAGTTCTACTTCTGGAAATCTTAAACTTGCAAATGAATTTTTCAAAAATAAAACAAGCAATTCATCGATTTTATATGTAAACGAAAAGCAAAACAAAGTTCTTTTTTCGCAAAATGATTCTGTTAACGGCTCTGATTTGTTTAGCATGGAAAAATTATTAGATTCTTTCGGAAACCAAAAACGCTTGCCAGAGACGATAAATAATATTGCAGATCAGGCATTTCCATTTGTGATGCCTGATGGATTGACTATTTATTTCGCTTCTAATGGAAATAGTTCAATTGGAGGATATGATCTTTTCGTTACTAGATACAATTTGACTACTGATTCATATTTGAATCCAAATCAATTAAATATGCCTTTTAACTCACCATTCAACGACTATTTATTGGTGATTGACGAAACAAAAGGTGTTGGGTGGTTTGCTAGTGACAGGTATCAACCTGAAGGATTTGTCTGCGTATATACTTTTATTCCTTCTGAAAAAGTGGTCCTTTTAGAAAGTGAAGATGAAACTTATCTTAGCAGAAGAGCAAAAATAGCTTCAATAAAGGAATCTTGGTTACCACAAACAGATTATACATCTCTTATAACATTAGCAAAAAAAATTGATATACCTAATAATCAACAAACAAATGAATTTGTATTTGTCATAAATGATTCCAATACTTATAATAGATTAGCTGATTTTAAGAGCAAAGAAGCCCGTGAACTATTTGAGCAGGCGATTACTAATGAAAATAAATTGGAATCAACAGTTAATCAACTGAGTTCTCTGCGTGAACAATTTTCAAATGTGAATTCACGTAATGATATTTTAAGATCATCAATTTTTCAACTCGAAAATGAAGTAAATTCATTATACAAAAATATTAAACGACTAAAAACGTCTGCACGAAATGCAGAAAACCGCTATTTATTGTAAAAAAATAATTTAAAAACATGCCATTAAATATCATTATCATAGCAGTAATAATCTTACTCGGTCTTCTTTTTTTGATGATTGAGATATTTTTACTTCCTGGCATTTCAATTGCTGGTATTGCTGGCATTATTTTCCTTATCGGAGGAATAGTGTATGCTTATACATTTATAGGAAGCACTGCAGGAACTATTACACTTATTTTGACTGCAGTACTAGTTGCTGTTACTTTTGTTTTACTCATGAGATCCAAATCACTTAAGAAGATAGCACTAAATACGGAAATTACAAGTACGGTTGATAATTCCGATGTGCAAAATATTAATGTGGGTGACAAAGGAATTACTATTTCTCGCCTTAATCCAATGGGAAAAGTCATGGTAAACAATGTGATTGTAGAGGCTAAAACTGCTAATGGAGAATTGATTGATGAGGAATCTGAGATTATAGTTGTAAAAGTGGAATCTATAAACATTATTGTACGAAAATCAATTTAAAATATACACTAATTAACATTTTATTATTATGGAAGCAGCTGGATTAATTATTTTAATTATAGTCATCCTTATTTTTGTGGTGATATTTTTTCATTATGTACCCTTTTTCTTATGGATCAATGCCCTTTCTGCAGGCGTTCATATATCATTGGTACAACTATTTCTGATGAGGTTGCGTCGTGTTCCGCCACACACAATTGTTTATGCAATGATAGAAGCACACAAAGCAGGATTAAAAAACGTTACCCGCGACGATCTGGAAGCACATTATTTAGCAGGTGGACATGTTGAAAAAGTGGTGCATGCACTTGTATCGGCATCCAAAGCTAATATTGATTTGAGTTTCCAAATGGCTACCGCTATCGACCTTGCTGGACGTGATGTACTCCAGGCTGTACAAATGTCAGTAAATCCAAAAGTTATAGATACACCTCCAGTCACAGCGGTTGCCATTGATGGTATTCAGTTGATTGCTAAAGCACGTGTTACTGTTCGTGCAAATATTAAACAGTTGGTTGGAGGTGCTGGTGAAGAAACAATTCTTGCCCGAGTAGGCGAAGGTATTGTATCTTCAATCGGATCAGCTGTTTCTCATAAATCAGTATTGGAAAACCCGGATTCCATTTCTAAACTAGTTTTGAAAAAAGGTTTAGATGCAGGAACAGCTTTTGAGATACTATCAATTGATATAGCAGATATCGATATAGGTAAAAATATAGGTGCTGTTCTTCAAATGGATCAGGCACAAGCTGACAAGAATATTGCTCAGGCACGTGCAGAAGAACGTCGTGCAATGGCAATCGCACTTGAACAAGAAATGAAAGCAAAAGCTCAAGAAGCACGTGCAAAAGTTATAGAAGCTGAAGCGGAAATACCAATTGCTATTGCTGAAGCATTCCGTAATGGAAATCTGGGAATTATGGATTATTACCGTATGCAAAATATAAAATCAGACACAGATATGCGTGACGCTATTGCAAAACCTCAAACAGGTACACAAACTATTAGTGGAAATAGTAAAACGCAATCATAAGATAAAGTTACTAAATTACAAATATGAGAAATATACCAGAATCTGAATTTATCATTAATTCCGATGGGAGTGCTTTTCATCTCCACATAAAACCTGATCAGCTATCAGATAAGATAGTGATGATGGGTGACCCAGACCGGGTTACAATGACTGCTAGGTATTTCGATAGTATTGAATGTGATATTCAAAGTAGGGAATTTCATACAATAACTGGCAATTACAAAGGTAAAAGAATAACAGCATTATCTCACGGAATTGGTACTGATAATATTGATATCGTACTTACAGAATTAGATGCGCTTGCTAACATCGATTTCGAGACACGGACAGTTAAAGATAACTTTAAGCAATTAACAATAATACGCGTTGGTACCTCAGGTGGAATGCAACCTCACTGCCCAGTAGGTTCTTATGTTGTTTCAGAAAAATCAATCGGCTTTGATGGACTTATCCATTACTATTCCGGCTCTGAAGAAATCAGGGAAAAGGATTTTGAAGATGCTTTTTTGAAACATGTCAACTGGTCCCCTTACCACTGTTCACCTTATGTGGTAAGTGCTGACGAGGAGCTAGTGGATAGAATCGGATATGACATGATACGAGGCGTAACCATTTCAGCCATTGGTTTTTATGGGCCACAAGGTAGATATGTTCGTATACCACTTGCCAACCCAGATCTGAACACTCAGATAGAATCATTTAGATATGGAGATAATACTATCACTAATTACGAAATGGAAAGTTCAGCAGTAGCAGGTCTCAGTAAATTAATGGGCCATAAATCTATGACGGTTTGTGCTATTATAGCAAATAGAATTGCACTAGAATCAAATGCCGATTATAAAGGGTCAACTGAAGAATTGATAAAGATTGTTTTGGACAGAATCTAAATGCTTGTATTTTGAAAAAAAAATTATTACTGATCTTCGTATTATTGGTCAGTTGTACTATAATAGCGCAACAGAATAATAGCATCCCGATAGATCCTAAGGTGAGAACCGGAAAGTTGGACAACGGTTTAACTTATTATATTCGTCAAAACAAAACACCTGAAAACAGAGCAGATTTTTACATTGCTCAAAGGGTAGGTTCTATGCAGGAAGAGGAAAATCAAAGGGGATTGGCACATTTTCTGGAACATATGGCTTTTAACGGAACTGAGAATTTTCCGAATAATAACTTACTTAACTATTTGCAAAATAATGGCGTTAAGTTTGGAACAAATATTAACGCATATACATCCTTTGATCAAACAGTATATTATTTGACAGATGTTCCGACACAAAACAAAAACTTACTTGATTCTTGTTTACTGATACTTCACGACTGGTCTACTGCTATTTCTCTCGATGATAATGAGATTGAAAAAGAACGTGGAGTGATTCGTGAAGAATGGAGAACTAACAGCAGTGCGCAAATGCGTATTATGGAAGAGTTGCTTCCCTCAATGTATGTTGGTAGCAGATATGCTAACCGAATGCCAATAGGACTGATAGATGTGATTAACAACTTTAAGAGCGATGAATTAAGAGCTTACTATCATAAGTGGTATCGCTCTGATTTACAAGGCGTTACTGTAGTTGGTGATATAGATGTAAATATAGTGGAACAGAAAATTAAGAATCTTTTCTCTAATATAAAACTAGAACCTAATGCAGCTAAAAGAGAATACTTCCCTGTTCCAGAAAATAAGGAACCAATTATAGCAATTGCTACAGATTCTGAAGCAATGGGTACACAATTAATGGTATTCTACAAACATGAAGCCATGCCTGAAAAAATGAAAAATACTCAAGCTGGATATATCTCACGTTATATGTTGAATTTAGCTGCTTCAATGATAAATCAACGTTTCAATGAAATATTACAAAAACCTAATTCACCTTTCACATCTGCATATGCTTATGATGACGATTTTTTTGTAGCGAAAACAATTGATGCATGGAATGTTGTTGCTAGTTGTGCTGAAGACAAAGTGGATGATGCATTAGCTGCCATAGTTCGAGAAACGGAACGAATGAAACGTCATGGTTTTACTGTTCCAGAATATGAAATGGCCCGTACAAATATTTTGAAAAGTTATGAAGACTTGTACAATAACCGAGATAAACAAAAGAATTCAGCATATTCACAGGAATATATTCGAGCATTTACAGATGGAGAACCAATTCCTGGAATTGAATATGAATACCAATTAATTCAGGCAATCGCTCCTAATATTCCTGTAGAAGTAATCAATCAAGTTATCCAACAACTTATAAGTGATAAAGATTTAGTTATTGGCGTTACAGGTCCTGAAAAAGATGGATTGACTTATCCTTCTAATGAAGCGGTGCTAGCAACTATAAGCAACGTCAGAGCTGAAAACATTGAGCCCTATTTAGGTGAAGTAATTGACGAACCTCTAATAATTAAGCCTCCTACTCCAGGAAAAATAGTCAAAAAACAAAAAGATGAAGAACTCGATGCTACAATATGGACACTATCTAACGGCATGAAAGTGTTATTGAAAAACACAGATTTCAAGGATGACGAGATTTTGATGACCTCCACAAGTATTGGTGGATCATCACAATATATGGTTAAAGATCCGATTAACAGCAACCTTTTGTCAGAGGTTATGACTGTGGGAGGAGTCGGGAATTTTAGTGCAACAGATATTCCCAAAGTACTGACAGGTAAAACGGCTTCTGCTTCACCTAGTATAAACCTTACAACACAAAACTTTAACGGTTCATCTTCGATTATTGACTTTGAAACAATGCTACAACTAGTTTACCTATATTTTACTGCTCCTAGGAAAGATGTAGACGCTTTCACCTCATGGAAACAACGAAAAGAAATTCAACTTAAGAATCTAGAAGCAGAACCGATGATTACTTTAATTGATTCTATTAATTATAAGTTATATGGCGATAATCTTATTACTAGACGCCTAAAATTGGACGACTTACAAAAAGTTGATTATGATATAATTATGGAAATGTATAAACAGCAATTTGCGAATCCTGTTAGTTTTACTTTTACCTTTGTCGGCAACATTGATGAAACAAAAGTAAAACCTGTTATTGAACAATATTTGGCGTCGCTTCCGGGACTAACTAAAAAAGGTGAATTTGTGAAAATTCCTTTGGATTTGAAGAAAGGAAGGCCAAATAATGTATTCCAGCATGAAATGCAAAACCCTAAAGCTTCTGTCTTCAATGCTGTCACAGGTACGATGAAACGAGACTTAAGCAACACTATATTAATGAGCATGTTAGACCAAATTCTTGAAATTGTTTATACTGAAAAGATACGTGAAGAGGAAGGCGGAACATATGGTGTGTCAACTATGGGATCAATTTCTCGTTATCCTGAAAACCAGACAATGTTACAGATTATTTACGATACTGATCCTTCTTTAATGGAAAAACTCAACGACATAGTTTTTAATGAACTAAACAGTATTGCGAATAAAGGACCACAAAATAAAGATTTTAATAAGGTTAAAGAATATATGAATAAAAAATATACAGAGAACCTTAAGGTGAATAGTTATTGGTTAAATGTACTAGCTACAAAGTATTTCTATAATGAAGACATTCACTCTGATTATCTGAATATATTAAACACAATTACTGAAAAAGATGTTCAGAAATTTACCAAAGATTTACTGATTCAAGGAAATATTGCTACTGTTGTAATGATGCCTAAAGAAACAGTAAAAACTGATAATTAAACATTTAATATAATTTCATAGAAACAAACAGGTTAATCTGACCTGTTTATTTTGTATTAAACTTTCAAATTCTAATTAATTTTCTAATTTAAACTAATATACAAATAAAGAATACAATGCAAAACAGAAGAAATTTTTTAAAGAATTTGTCTTTAGGAGCAGCCGCTATCTATGGTTCTAAGACATTTTCGATGCCTAAATTTAATATCAAACAAAGCGGAAAAGAAGCAGAGAATAATAAAGTGGTCAATATAGCACTAATAGGTAAAGGAGGAATGGGTACTTCTGATACAAATACAGCTTTATCTATTAAAGGTGTTAAAATTGTTGCTGTTTGCGATTTATTCGACAGACGTTTAAACGAAGCAAAAAGTCAATGGGGCGACGATTTGTTTTTAACCAAAAAATATAAAGAAATCTTGGATTTGAATAATGTGGATGCAGTCATTATAGCCACACCAGATCATTGGCATCAAAAAATAGCTATAGACGCAATGAATGCAGGGAAACATGTTTATTGTGAAAAACCTGTAATACATAAACTTAAAGAAGGTAAGGCTTTAATCAATGCTCAAAAAAAGTATGGAACTATATTCCAGGTAGGGAGCCAGGGGATGGCTTCTTTGGGTAATAGAGCTGCTCGACTGTTAGTACATAATGGACTAATCGGAAAAATCAATTTCATCAATGGTCAATTTACTGCTGCTCCTAGTCCATTAAATTCTTTTATTGCTCCTGAAGATGCAACTGAAAAAACAATATGGTGGGATCAATTCTTGGGGAATGCCCCTAAAAGGCCATTTGATGCACAACGTTTTTTAGCTTGGCGTAATTGGAAAGATTATAGTACGGGTATAGCTGGTGATTTGTATGTTCATGTCTTGTCTAGTGTTCATTATATTATGGATGCCATTGGACCTGAAAAAGTTTATACGACTGGTGGAATTCATTATTATAAAGATGGTTTACAGGATACCCCTGATATTATGCTAGGATACTTTGATTATCCTGATAGAAATAATTTAGGAGCTTTTAAAATACAATTAGGAGCAAATTATGTTGACGGTGTATCTAAGAAGTGGGGAAGTACTGATTTTGATATTATTGGATCAATGGGTTCTTTAAATGTTAAATGGAATCAAGTTACGCTTAAAACAACTTACGATGTTGACATAAAGAAACTCGATGTATTGAAACAATTAGGTCAGGGAATGGATCAACCTATAAAAGTTTCACCAAATGAATTTTTATTTAATGCTGAAAATGGATATCGAGGTTGCCACTATGACCATCATTTTAACTTTATTAATGGCATAAGAAATAATGTTCCAGTTATAGCTGATGCTCTTTTTGCTGTAAGAACAGCCGCTCCTGCTCTTTTAAGTTATGAAAGTTATCTAAGAAACAATGCAATTCTTTGGGATGCAGAAAATTTAAGAGAAAAACGTTAAGTAATATATTTCTCAATCAATGTTATATGAATAAAATTTACATTTTTGTTTTGTTGCCATTATTCTTTGGCTTAAGTTGTAAATTATCCAAAACACAGGTTCAAAGATCAGATGGAATGCAACAAATTAATGAAGAGCAGATAAAACCTTTTAAATTATCAAGAAATGAAAAAAAAGAAGGCTTTAAAATCCTTTTTGACGGTACTTCCATGGAGCTATGGACTAGTAATGCAAATGAGTATAAATTAGAAAATGGTTGTATTGTAATGCGTCCATCAGAAGGAGGTTACAGTAATTTATATTCTAAAAACACTTACGACAATTTTGTTTTAAAATTTGATTTTTTACTCACCCCAGGTTCAAATAGTGGTCTTGGATTAAGGCATAAAATTGTAAATTCCAAAAGTGGATATGATGGTATGGAATTACAAATTTTAGACAACAGTGCCGAAATATACAAAGATCTGAAGCCTTACCAATATCATGGATCAATATATGGATGGATTCCAGCAAAACGTGAATTCCTAAACCCCGTTGGAGAATGGAATCACCAAGAAGTTATAGCTAATGGTGATAATATTAAAGTCATCTTAAACGGAACAATAATAGTTGATGGAAATTTAAAAGAAGCAATAGAAAAAGTAACTCTTGATAAAGTTCCTGAATCATTGTTTTATCGAGTAGGACACATTGCATTTTTAGGACATGACTCCGTTATTAAGTTAAAAAATATACGAATCAAAGAACTGTGATTCTTTATTTTATATTTTCTTTGTCCCTAATATATTTGTTCTTAAAAAGAATAGCAAATAGCAATGCTACCACAAGAGCATAAGCAGCGAAAATATACCAAACAGATGACCAATCACCGATAAGCATTGATTTGGTTTGTGATCCAATTGTAACATCTGTCCATTTACAAAATTCATTAACAACAGCCTGAGCAGCCAATGTTCCAATGGTTGCCCCTATTCCATTTGTCATCAACATAAATAAACCTTGTGCACTCGATCTGATTTCGGGCTTGGTCTCTTTATCGACAAATAATGAACCCGAGATGTTAAAGAAATCAAACGCTACTCCATATACGAGCATTGACAAAATAAGAAGCCATACTCCATTACCAGGATTACCAAATCCAAACAATGCAAAACGAAGTACCCAAGCAAACATAGCAATCAACATTACAATTTTTATTCCATATTTTTTAAGGAAAAATGGGATAAGAAGAATACAAAGTGTTTCAGAAACCTGTGATAAGGATATCAAGATGTTTGAATGATTCACACCAAAAGTATTTGCATATTTAGGGAAAGATTCAAAACTAGCTATAAAAGGATTAGCAAAACCGTTGGTTATTTGTAATGATACTCCTAAAAACATCGAAAAAATAAAGAATATGGCCATTTTTTTTTGTTTGAAAAGCTTAAAGGCATCGAAACCCAATGCTTTGCCAAATGACTTCTTTCCATTTTGCTTAAAAACGTTGGGTAAACAATTTGGTAATGTAAAAGCATAAAGTCCTAATAAAAGGCCTATTCCACCACTAATTACGAACTGCATTGCAGTATCTTGAAAACCAAGCAAATCGACAACCCACATAGAAATTATGAATCCGATTGTTCCAAAAACACGAATTGATGGGAATTCATTAACTGTATCGTAATCAAACTGATTGAGAATATTATATGCAACAGAATTTGATAATGCTAATGTTGGCATATAAAATGCAACACTCAAAGTATATAAAGTGAAAATAATGGGAAATGAAATTACAGAATCGGCACTTAGACCATATATTCCAACACTCATCATAAAAATAGCAGATAAAAGATGACAAATACCAAGCATTTTTTGAGCAGGAATCCATCTATCTGCAATTATACCAATAAGCGCAGGCATGAAAATGGAAACAATTCCTTGTACGGAATAAAATATTCCAATATGTTCTCCTAATCCAGCAGGGCCTAAATATCGAGACATTGAAGTTAAATAAGCCCCCCACACTGCAAATTGCAAGAAATTCATTATTATCAAACGAGCCTTTATTTTCATATTATATTCATTATTAACTTATATACTATTTATTAAGCCACGGCTTCGGATCCAACTTTGTTGTTTTTTTCCAGAGCTGAAAATGCATTTTCGCGATCCCAGAATCAGGATCGGTAAATATTTTTCCTAAAGCTTGCCCAGTTTTCACCTTTTCACCTTGTTTAACATAAATATCAAAAATGTTTCCGTAAAAGGTATAGTATTCTCCATGACGTACAATAATACAAGTATTTGAGCCTGGAAAGGGAAAAATTTTAGAAATAACACCTTGAAATACAGATCTGACATTTGCATCCTGTTGTGTCTGAATATCAATTCCGTTACTTGTAGTTGTTATATTCCATTCATTACTTTTATTAACACCAAAATTTGTCACTATTACAGAAGCACCCGTCACAGGCATTGGTAAATGCCCTTTGTTTGAGGCAAAATCTGTTGACAAATTTAAATCTTCAGTTGAAGTAGATTTAGGAGCTAATCCTACTTTAGGTGAAGAAATATTTTTTTTTGGTTCAGTAATTATTTTTTCAGAAATGTTAGGTTCAATATTTGTCAAATCTTTACTTTTATTACCTGACTCGTATTCTCGTTTGGTCTTTTCAATAACTTTCTCCGTATTTCTCTTCCGTTCTGTTTCTTCAGCAATTCTTTTTGCCTCAGCATCTCGCTCTTGTCGAGCAACCTCTTCAGCTATAAGTTTTTCAATTTGAGCATTTAGTTTATTTACCTGTTTTTGTTTGTCTTGTATTGTTCTATGGAGCTCTTTCTGTTTATTTTTAGCTTCAGTTATTTCACTTTGGCGGACTTTCTCTTCACTTTGTAGCTTGGATTGTTCTGATTGAAGAGAAGCAAGTACATTCTGCTTATTCTCTTTAGCTCTTTGCAGTTCGACCTTTTTAGCAATTAGACTTTCATTTTGTTTCTTAATTTCATCAACCTGTTCTTTTCGCCATTGTGAATAGTTTCTCAAATATTGCATTCTTCGTAAGGATTCACTAAAAGATCTTCCTGATAAAATGAACATTAATTTGTTTTCAGAGAATCGATTGCTCTTAATTATTCCATTTATTGCATTTGAATAACTCACCTTCGTGATTTTCATCTTTTTATCAAGTTCTTCTATCTCTTTTTCATGAATAGATTGTTCGGTTCTCAGCATATCTATTTCACGTTGATATAATCCTATCATTTCTTTTCGAGAACCGATTTGGTTATTAATTAACTTAATTCTGTCTAAAAGAGTAGCTGTTTGTTTTTTGACATCCAGAAAAAGTTTATTTGTGTTGACAATTTCTTCCTGAAGTGATTTTTGCATATTCCTGAGATCCTGTATTTGTGAAGTTTGAGCCAACCCCAGAAAACAATTTAGGACAAAAAGCAGTATGATAAAATAAAGTTTATTCATTAAATATTTCTAATAATTTTTATGATCTCAGTTACTGAAATTTGAATATAACCTTCTGGGACATCTACATTCAAAGATGTTGGCTCATTTAATACTATATCCGAAAACTTTATTTCCAAATCCATTCTTTTGACTGCAGATCCACCGCCAATATTCATTAATGTAGGAAACATGGTATTACCTAAAGGGGTAAAATTATTGTACTCCCAATTTAAAGAATATTTACCATCATTTCCCATCAAATGGGTGAACATTATTTTGTCGTCAGAATTTATCGAAAACGCATATTCAATTCCTGATAATTCATCTGAAGATTTAAGATAATAACTGTTTGCATTATCAATATACCCAAAAAAACGATAATCAGTTGGTTGAACAGATGTATTTCCTGCAACAAACATTTGGTTTGTGAATAGAGATAATAACATATCGAAATCAAATCCAATTGGATATTTTTCTTTTAATTGTTCGTATGTCTCTTTTACATAACGTTTATTCATTCTATCAATTAAAACAATTTCATCCTGATCGAAATAAATTCTAAACATCTCCATACCAAAAAGAGGTTGTAATGAAATTTGGACTGCATCATTATTTATAACTTTCATTGTCCCCTTGGAACTTAACGAACGCGTTCCTGTTGAAACTGAAAGATTAATTCTTGAAAAGAATGTATTAAAATCCAGTTGATTTGAAATAATATCTGAAAATAATTCTAAATTTGCTTTTTCTTTAATAGGAGATGTTGAATAGACGATCGTCTGTTTTTGTTTACAAGATGGGGTAAGTATCAAAAAAAGAATACTTACATAAAAAAAACAAAACAATTTATTTGATCTTTTCATTTTTTTAATCATTTTGTCTCTATATATTCACCAGTCATTATTTTTTTGTCCAAAGTTTTCGAATCACTACCTAGTTTTTTAGCTGTTTGCCATTGTTTAATTGCCTTTTCCTTCTCATCTAACATAAAGAGTACGTCTCCATAATGTTCATATACTTCAGCAGATGGTTCCTTTGCTCCATATTCAATAGCTTTTTCAATGTAAATCTTCGCCGTAACAAATGATTTTTGTTCAAATAGTATCCAACCATATGTATCTAAATAAGTTTGATTTGTAGGTTCTACTTTTATTGTTATGCCACTCATTCGTTCCGCCTTGTCTAAATCTCTTTTTTGAAGAGATAAATAATAACTATAATTATTTAAAACAGGCAAATTTTGAGGATTCAAATTTAATGCTTTTTCATAACATTCAAATGCTTTTTCGTCGTTTCCAAGATAGTGATTAATATCTCCAATTTGACCATAAAAGTCAGATTCTACAGTAGAATTTGGCATTGTAGCATTTTTAATTCCATCTTCAAACACGCTTAAAGCTTCAATGTATTTATTTTGTTGAGATTTTGCACCACCAAGATAAAAATAGAATTGAGGAGCTGTTGGAATGTTTTTAATTGCCATTGTAGATATTTCAACTACCTTGTTCATATTGTTATCAGGAATATATATACGCAGTAAATTTTCGTATCCGCTAGGATCCCCGGGGTTTGCAAATGTAAAAATTTGAAATTGTTCTATCGCCTTTTGTTTGTCATCTTGTAAAGCCAAGACACCCCCGTAAATTAAATTTATTTGGGTATTGTTAGGATATTGTTCTAATAGACTGTTAAAGAAAGGATTTGCATCACTCATGTTTTGTTTATTTTGCTGTAATACAGAAACATAACGAGTGACTAACTGCAATTTATCATCAAAACTTACATTTTTATCGGAAATGGCTTTTCTCATCTCCTTGTCTGCAGAATCCCTATCTCCATTTTTTTTATAATAGTTAACAAGAGAAAGGATTAATGAAGGATTTTCGGAATTAATATTTTCGGCTAATTTATAATATTTGAAAGCATTATCATTTTGATTATCTTCAATGTATAAATCTCCTAAAAGAATTAAATATTGTGGATTATCAGGATTCTTTTCAATAATTGCTTCAATTTCCTTAAATGCATCTTCCTTCTTATTCATCATTGAGTAGATTCTGAACTTGTTAAATGTGATTACATCTGTAACACCCATGCTATTTTGTAGTTTATTCAAAGCATCTATTGCTTCTTGAAGGTCACCATTATCAGCATAAGCATTTGCTAATTCAAAAAACAATTCAACTTTTGCTGGATATATATTTAAAAGATGTTTATAGATTTCAATTACATCTTGTCTTTTACCCTGTTCTTTACTTAATCCCGCTAACATCATATTGTAATAGTAATTATTGGGATCATAATTTACCGCTTTGTTAATATAAGATAAAGCAATTGATTTTTCATTTAGAACATTATAATATGTTCCTAACTCGACGAGTACATTTGAATTTGTCGAATCAATTGCATGACATTGTTGAAAAAAGTCAATAGCTTGATCGTATTGACCTTGTGCTTTTGAATTCAATGCAGAATAAAAATAATAATCAAAAGTTCTCCTTGATTGTTCGTCCAATTGAATATTAGAAGTATCGCTCATTTTCTGTGCATTCATTTGTGTAGGAAATAATAAAGTAGTTAAGACTACAACAACCGATAAAAAAACTTTGGCGTTATAATTATGCATAAGTCAATTATTAATTAATTTAGAAATCATTACTTTTTGCCCGTATGCCCGAACCCTCCAGTACCACGATCCGTTTCATCAAGTTGCGAAACAACTTCCCATTCAATATGTTCGTGTTTTGATATTATCATTTGGCAAATACGTTCACCATCATTAATAATGAAATCTTCATTGGATAGATTAACAAGAATAACGCAGATTTCGCCACGATAATCGGCATCAATTGTTCCAGGTGAATTTAATATTGAAATACCATATTTTATGGCCATACCACTTCTTGGACGAATCTGAGCTTCATACCCTTCAGGTAATTGAATAAATATACCTGTAGGAACTAGTACTCTCTGCAGGGTTTTCAGTGTTACGGGTTCACTAATATTTGCTCTTATATCCATTCCGGCAGATAGCTCCGTAGCATATTCCGGCATTGAATGCTTAGAAGTATTTACAATTTTCACTTTCATCTTTAGCTGATAATAATCCCAATATTTAGATAAATCAATTTGATTATGCGAATTTAGATAATTCTGAGCAATTATTTATGAAATTGATAAAAATTAAGGAAATTAGTATTTTAATGTATAACATTAAACAAATACTGATTCAAAAAAAACATATCTTTGCTGTAAGATGAATGATCAAGAAGACATATTACATAAATTAAGACAAACCCTAAATGAACAGGGTATTGAATCATTTCATATTCTGGAAGAAAGCGTTCCTGTTGAGGAACAAATGGAGTTTTTCCGATATTTTGAAAAGTTGCGTAGAGAAGAACCCAATTTTAACAGAAATGAAGAAGTTTCAATTTTATTTGAATCTGAGGCATCAATAGATAGAAAAAAGCGAAGTCTTACTTTACTGGCATCAATTCCTGATGTTTCAGCATATCGTTCAATTGAGACTTATCACAGTAGCCCACTTGAACCTGAATTACTAAACTGGTCATCGATGGCATTGGTTAGTAGTCGAATTATATTAAGTTCTGATCTGTCCGGACATCAACAGATATACATTTCTACCGGATTAGGAGGCCATGATAAGAAATTACGATTCTTCTCTTTATTTACAACCCGTAGCAGAGAAGATTTCACAGACTTACAAAAGGAAATTATTGATCGTGAATTCAAATTTCAATTACAACATTCTGATATTGTAATTGAGAAATTTGATATTGAGAATAAATATTTCACAATCCTAATGTTATTTTCATTTGAAATCGACGCCAAATCAAGTTTAATAGCGGCAGTAACTGAATGCAACCAATATGGAGATTTTTTAGACGACCGTTTTTTATTTACTAATGTAAAGATTTTGAGCGATTCGGAGATAGAACGCATATTGACTCGGACTTAATTCGGAATTACTTTTCTCTTCTTATCCTTCCTTCAAAAAGTCTCTTGGGTTTTTCATCCCTCTTTTCATATGATTTATTGGAATCCCTTTTCTTGAACACTCTTTTGGGTTCCTTATCACTATCAAAGGATTTTCTTGATTTGAATTCTTTTTTTACGTTGCCAAGATTCTCATGATCATTACCCCTGTCTTTTTTTCTAAGACTGTCAAATGAATGTTTCTTATCAGATTTTCCATCTGTATTCTTTGGTGTATAGGGTATTTCTCTACGGGGTCTATCCTCGCTTTTGTACTCTTTTCTTTTGCCGGAAAACAGTTCGTACTTGCGCATTTCACATTCCAAAGCACCATTATTCAGAAAGAAACGTTTAGAATATTTAAGTGCGACTTTATCAAAGCACTCTTTTTTATAGCTTAAAATATAGGCATCATAACCAGTGAAAACATGTTTCAGTCGCTCCCCAATCATTGAATACAATTCTTCAAGATCTTCCACTTTAATTCGCTCTCCATAAGGAGGATTTGTCATCAGTACTCCTGCGGGTTTAGGAGCTATTTCAAATTGCTGAAACGGCTTGACTTCCAAGTCGATATACTTCTTCAAGCCAGCACTTTCTATGTTTTTTCTAGCGATTTCGATAGCTACTGCTGAGATATCTGAACCAATGATACGATAATTAAAATCTCTTGCAGAAGAATCATCGTTATAAATATCACTGAATAAATTCTCATCAAAATCAGGCCAGCTTTCAAATGCAAAATGTTTGCGATGAATGCCGGGAGGAATACCTAAAGCAATCATAGCTGCCTCGATTAATAATGTTCCCGAACCACACATTGGATCAATAAAAGTACTTTCTCCTTTCCAGCCCGACTTGAGTATCATTCCTGCGGCAAGCACTTCATTAAGAGGCGCTTCTGTTTGAGCCACCCGATAACCGCGTTTATGAAGTGACTCACCTGAACTGTCAAGTGAAAGCGTACATTTATTATGTGCGATATGAATATTGAATACCATATCGGGATTGCTTACACTAACCGATGGGCGTTTGCCATATTTCTCATTAAAAAAATCTACAATCGCGTCCTTTACACGATAGGCTACAAACTTAGAATGATGAAATATATGAGAATAAACCACGGCATCAATTGAAAATGATTTATCAAGCGAAAGGTAGTCTTCCCAATTTACTTGTTTAATAGCTTCATACACTTCATCAGCATTCTCTGCCTTAAAAGAATAGATCGGTTTCAAAATCCGTAACGCCGTACGACAATACACATTCGTCTTGTACATCAAGCCTTTATCTCCGGTAAAGGAGACCATGCGCGTTCCTATTTCTATATTATTAGCCCCGATATTTGTCAATTCCTCAGCTAAAACATCTTCCATTTCAGCCATGGTTTTAGCTATCATCGGGTACTCATTCAATTGATTCATCTCTTTCTTTCAGTATTTTAAGATGCAAAGATAGTTATTTTTTTGTGAGCATATTATTTAGAGATCTGCTTAAGTCTAGATCTTTCATATTTTTATTATATTTGCATTAATAATTATACATTATGGCAATTAAAAATATAATATTCGATTTTGGCGGTGTACTAATCGATTGGAATCCAGTTTATCTTTACGAAAAAGTGTTCGACACCAAAGAAGAAATGGACTTTTTTCTTAAAAACATTTGTACGAATGATTGGAACATGCATCAAGATGCGGGATACCCATTAGAAAAAGCAACTAAAGAACTTCAGGAAAAACATCCCGAATACAGTGATAAAATTGGATTGTTTTACGGAAGATGGACCGAGATGTTAGGTGGCACCATCGATGAAAATGTTCAAGTGTTGAAAAAGTTAAAACCGCACTTTCCCATATACGGACTCACAAATTGGTCGGCAGAAACCATTCCTTTAGCTATTGAAAGATACGATTTTTTTAAGTTATTGGATGGAATGGTTGTTTCGGGCAAAGAGAAAATCATAAAACCAGAACATCGATTATATCAAATATTATTGGACAAATACCAGTTAAATCCAGAAGAATCACTCTTTATAGACGACAACATTCACAATATCCAAACCGCTGACGATATGGGCTTTATAACCATTCACCTCACACCTGAAACAAATTTGGAAGAAGAGGTCGTTAGTATGGGTCTGCTGTAAATTACAGTAGACCGATCACGACCTTTTAAGTAAACAGTTGCTCATTTGAATAAGAGTCATTTATATTTTAGAGTACAACATATTTGACCGTTAAGGTTAACGGTTGAGCGTTTGAATATGATTGAACTATAAATTATAGCTTAACATTTATCTTTTTGCTCTTTGACTCGTTGTGGAATACATCCATTGCGGTAACCATAAATGTATATTTTGTATTCCCAGTTTCATAAGGTAGCACATAGAAATTATCAGATGTCACCTCAACTATATTTGCAGGATTATCAATATCAACCCGTTCTCCACTTCTAAAACGATAAACCACAAAATATTTTGCTGATTCAGGGTTATTAGGTTGTTTCTTATAATCCCATGTTAGAAAATGCATATCAGGAGCAAACACATCCGTTAGTTTCTTGACTTTATCCGGGCGACCTTTATGCATATTTGAATATGCAGGAATAAGAGCTTTAGTTCGATGTATCCCATTCTTCAATACATCCGCTTCTCCATTCTTGTTTTCCGTTATCTGATATCCATACCAAAAACAATTTCCACTGACAAAAGACATTTCACGTGTTTGTCGGATTTTGACATCCAATTCATTTTTGTCTAAACTGCGTTTTATATCCTGACCAATATACAAAGGTTGTTCAAAATTATTGGCATTCCACCAATGCAGAAGAGTTGTGTAATCAGCAGCCTTGTGACCAATTTCCCAGTATAATTGTGGAAGGTTATAATCAATCCATCCCTTTTCAGCCCACAACTTAATATCAGCATACAAATCGTCATAGTTTTGCAAACCATTGGTTTCACTACCAGAGCCGTCAGGTGTACTTCTTTTATTTCGATAAATTCCGAACGGGCTGACGCCAAAGCGTACCCATGGTTTCGTACAAATGATGGTGTGTTTTATCTCCTTGATAAGTAAGTTCACATTATTTCTGCGCCAATCTTCCTTATCAGAAAAGCCTTGAGAAGAAGCATAAACATTGAAGCTTCCATCATCAGGAAAAGGCTGTCCTGCAATAGGATATGGATAGAAATAATCGTCCATATGAATTGCATCCACATCATAACGAGAGACAATATCCTCCACTACATTACAAATGAATGTCCGATTTTCAGGTAATCCCGGATCAAAAAACAGCTGATTTCCATACTGAACAAAACGTTCAGGATTTTTCCAATACAAATGATTCGGAGCAAGTTCAGAATTAATATTCGATTTAACCCGATAAGGATTCATCCAAGCATGCAGTTCCATACCACGTTTGTGGCACTCCTCTATTATAAATGCAAGAGGGTCAAAGTCAGGATCATCAGGAGCCAATCCTTGTCTCCCCGTCAAGAAACGACTCCACGGTTCCAATTCAGATTTATAAAAAGCATCCGCTTCGGGTCTTATTTGAAAAATCAGTGCATTTATGCCCGCTTCATCCAACTTTCTAACCATTTCAGTCAGGTAATGTTTCATTGCAGCGCTGTTCATTTGTTGATACCTTGATTGCCCAACCGTTTGTATCCAAGCCCCTCTGAATTCTCTTTTAGGTGAAGGATCCGGATTGTGGGTAAGCGATTTTTTAGTAGTTCCGCAAGAAACAACCGTTAAACTGATAAAAACAAATAAAAGAAGTTGAATGATTTTGTTTAGTTGCATAAGACAATTTTTATAAATATTTATGGTGCCGGTGCAAAAGCTGTATGCTCTGATTCCAGCAATACCGATGGAATATGTTGACGCGGATATACCGCAATTCGATTAATGTGAGGAAATCTGCTTTCCAATAGAGAAGGGAAGTGATCCATTTCGTCTCTGTATGATAAATACCCTGTGTGAGCTAAAATCAGAACCACCAAATCATCCTCTTTGAAAACATCACAACAACTCATTGGATCAGCCCAATTTGAGAAAGACATAAATGAAAACAATTTACCATTTGTTTTATCATGCTTTATTATCTTTTGTGTCTCAGGATCACCAATATGTAGAATAGGAATAGAAAGTTCCTGTGACAATCGCGCCACTTTTTTGACCCACGATTTAAAACCATATTCTTTTTCTGAGTATGGAGCGGATATGACCACGATTCGTTTATTAGCAAGTAATGGTTTCTCGATATGACAAATAAAAAGGTTTTTATCAAGATTTCTAATAACCGTATCCACCTTTTCTCCAAGTAGTTTTTCTACAAATCTCACTTTGCCCGGCCATCCAATAATCACTATATCAGCCATTGTTTCTCGTGCAGTTCTTACAATCCCATTAGGAATATTATGATCAATTGTAGTAATAATGTCCACATTTACACCTGCCGACACCCCCATATCGACAGATTTTTCGAGTTTTTTTCTCAAATCAACGATATGCTTTTCTGAAGCCTCATTATTTGGTACTACTCCTAAAAGCGAAATAGAATTCTCTGATTTTGGGTCCTTTATCAGCATAGCAAAGTTTACCAAACGACCGATATTTGAGACATTTGCGACCGGCAAAAGAATTTTCTCCTGAGCAAAGCTACCCAATTGAGAAGGAGTAAAAGGTGCCCCTTCAGATTGGATTGCTATTTGTCTTGCTGCTTTTTGAGTCGCCAATGTCGAAATGATACATGTTACGAGGATCAGTAGAATAGTTCCGTTAAGAATATGCTCATCAAGAATTCCCACATTGAAACCAACTATAATAATAGCCAATGTTGCGGCCGCATGTGAGCTGCTCAATCCAAATATGATATTTCGTTGAGGCTTTGAGTACTTATATGTTTTTTGAGCAGCATAAGCGGCCAACCATTTGCCAAAAAGTGCTACGATAGTGAGAACAACAGCTACAGTCAGCGTTCGCCATCCGTTAAAAACCACATTAACATCAACCAACATGCCAACCGAAATAAGAAATATTGGAATAAACAATGCATTACCGAAGAAATCGATTCTATTCATTAAAGCTGATGTATGCGGAATAAATTTGTTAAGCGCTAATCCGGCAGCAAATGCCCCGATAATTGGCTCCATGCCCGAAAGTTCAGCTAAAAAACCACAAGTAAAGAGCACCAGTAAAACATATATGTAGTGAGAATATTTATCATCTTCAATCTTTTGAAAGAACCACTTAGACAATACCGGAATAATTTTAAAGACTATAAATGAAAAGATTGTCAAAGAAATCAACAATGTTATCCAAAATGCAGCAGAAAGATCACCCTGGTTCCCCGATACAATAGCTGCCAACATGATAAGCACCGCTGCATCAGTCAGGATTGTTCCTCCTACAGTTATAGCAACAGCCTGATTTTTAGAGACCCCCATGCGACTAACAATAGGATATGAAACCAGCGTATGGGTAGAGAACATGCTGGCCGTCAATAAGCTGGGCAAAACATCATATCCAAGAAGATAGTAGCATACAGGATAACCTATAAACAATGGGATGATGAATGTATATATACCAAACGTGATACTCTTATTCTTATTAGTCCTAAACTCATTGAAATCCAGTTCCAAACCTGCAATGAACATGATATAAAGAAGTCCAATGGTAGAGAACATCTTAATACCGGAGTCGTTATCTATCATATGCAGTCCATGCGGACCAATAATCACTCCTGCAATAATAAAACCAACAATATTCGGAACATTGATGCGCTTTAGCATCACAGACGATAAAAGAATAATCGCCAACAACAATCCGAATATAAGTATTGGATTATTTAGGGGAATTATGAATTCATGCGATATATCGGCAATTATCTTTTCCATTTAAATGCTTATCAAATCATTTTTAAGTGAGATATGCAAATTTACAAGATAATTTTTGATTTTTTATATCCACCCGGAAAATAAGTCATTGAAAAAATGAATGCTTAATCAATTCAACCATTCATATAATACCAAAACTGTAGATATTTTATGTTAATCAGAAAGTAGAGCAGTAATCCTGTCGGGCTTTAGTGAAAACATGATGAGAGAATGGCGGTAGGATAGTCAACGCAAAGTGAAAGAATGGTTAAAGATTAGTGAGACCATAGTGAGACCATAGTGAGAGGAGCGTGAGACCATCATCTCAATGAAATTATAGTTAATTTGCAGTTTGAAGAAATTTGATTTTCTTTTACTTAAGTAACTTTTATATAGTATGAAAAGTCCGTATATTTGCAGATTATTTTTTCGGAAATGAAAGTGCAAAAAGCTATGAGCGAAGAGAAATTTATTGAAGCTAAAGGAGTAAGAGTCAACAACCTAAAGAATATCGATGTTAAGATACCACGAGGTTCTTTTACAGTCATCACCGGTTTATCCGGCTCGGGCAAGTCGTCACTGGCTTTCGACACACTTTATGCCGAAGGACAACGACGCTATGTTGAGAGTCTGTCTTCCTATGCACGGCAGTTTCTAGGAAGGATGAACAAGCCAGAGTCCGATTTTATCAAGGGACTCCCTCCGGCAATTGCCATTGAACAAAAGACCATTACCCGCAATTCTCGCTCCACAGTGGGCACTTCTACCGAGATATACGACTATTTGCGACTTTTGTATGCACGTATTGGAAAAACCTACTCCCCCATTTCGGGAACCGAAGTCAAGAAACACCATGTTCGTGACGTTGTGGAAAAAATGAAGGAATACCGCGATGGTACGCGTATGACCGTGTTTACTCATATTCATTTACGCGAAGACCGCGCTTTGCGCGAGCAGCTGGAAGTACTTATGAAAGAAGGTTTTTCTCGTGTAGATGTAGGAGAGCAGTTTTTCCGCATCGACGAGTTATTGACGCAAGAGAACCTACCCGATCAAAACGATATTCTACTGGTTATCGACCGTCTTTCGTGCTCTTCAGACAATGTTCATATCAACAGATTATCCGACTCCATTGAAACAGCTTTTCTTGAAGGTAATGGCGAATGCGTTGTACGTTTCTGGGGTGAACACAGCATTGAAACTTTCACTTTTTCAAATCGATTTGAAGTAGACGGGATAATGTTTGAAGAGCCGTCGGATTTGATGTTCAATTTCAATAGTCCGATTGGTGCTTGTCCCACCTGCGAAGGTTTTGGTAATGTGATCGGCATAGATGAAAATCTGATTATCCCCGATAAAAGTCTTTCCGTTCATGAAGAATGTGTTCAGTGTTGGAAAGGTGAAAAAATGAGCGAATGGCGTAAAGAATTTGAGCGGAACGCCTACAGAGCAGATTTTCCTATCCATCGGGCCTATTATGAGTTGACCGAAGAAGAGATTGATATATTGTGGAATGGCAGACACGACCTTGAAATATTTGGCATCAACGATTTCACCCGCATGCTTGAGGAAAACAAATACAAAATTCAATATCGAGTTATGCTTGCTCGTTATCGAGGCAAAACTATTTGTCCTACTTGCAAAGGATCACGTTTGAAGCCAGAAGCCTCTAATGTTAAAATTGTAGGGAAAGCCATTAACGAACTTGTTGTATTGCCCATTACAGAATTAAAGTCCTTTTTTGATCAACTGGAGCTCGATGAAACAGATGCAGCAATTGCCAAACGACTGCTTGTAGAAATTAACAACCGCACTCAATTTTTGCTAGATGTAGGATTAGGATATCTCACTCTCAACCGACTGTCGAACACACTTTCCGGTGGTGAGAGTCAACGTATTAATCTGGCCTCCTCTTTGGGGAGCAGTCTGATTGGCTCCCTTTATATTCTGGACGAGCCAAGTATTGGGCTACATTCGCGTGATACTCAAAAGCTCATCAACGTGCTCAAGGAGTTGAAAAAGCTTGGGAACACCGTTATTGTTGTAGAACACGATGAAGAAATCATCCGCGCAGCAGATTACATTCTCGATATCGGTCCCAAAGCGGGGCGACTAGGTGGTGAGGTTATGTATCAGGGAAAAGTTTCAGAACTGACCAAGAATTCAAACAGTTACACCGTAAAATATCTGACAGGCGAAGAAAAAATAGTAATCCCAAAAGTTCGTCGAAAATGGAATAACTATATTGAAGTGAAAGGAGCACGTCAGAATAACCTCAAGAATATCAACGTCAAGTTTCCACTGAATGTGATGACGGTAGTCACTGGCGTAAGCGGTTCCGGAAAGTCTTCACTCGTGAACGATGTGCTATTCAATGCTTTGCAACATCACTATAAGGGGAACGCTTTGGAACGTGCAGAATTTAACGGAATTGCAGGAGATCTTAACATGATCAAAGGCGTAGAGTTTGTTGATCAAAACCCTATTGGAAAATCTTCGCGCTCCAATGCAGTTACTTACATAAAAGCCTATGACGAAATTCGTAAGCTTTATGCTGCTCAGCCGCTGTCAAAGCAGATGAATTTCTCCCCGGCTTATTTCTCTTTTAATATTGAAGGCGGCAGATGTGAGGAGTGTAAGGGCGAAGGTTCTATCACTGTAGAGATGCAATTTATGGCCGACATTAAACTGGAATGTGAGTCTTGTCACGGTAAGCGTTTTTCTTCTGAAGTGCTGGAAGTGGAATACAAGGGACTCACTATTTATGATATTCTTGAAATGACTATCGATCAGGCAATCGAATTTTTTACGGCACAAAAAGGTTCTATGGAAAAAAAGATTGCTAAACGGATGCAGCCCCTTCAGGATGTGGGATTGGGATATATCAAGCTGGGCCAGTCTTCGGCAACCCTTTCGGGTGGCGAGAATCAGCGTGTAAAACTGGCTTATTTCCTTGGCGAGGAGAAAACGGAACCCACCCTGTTTATTTTTGACGAGCCAACAACCGGTTTGCATTTTCACGACATAAAAACATTGATGAAATCGTTTAACGCCCTCATCGAACGCGGACATACAGTTCTCATCATCGAGCATAATATGGAAGTGATCAAATCTGCCGATCATCTTATCGACATTGGTCCCGAGGGAGGCAAAGCTGGCGGTCGCGTGGTTTGCGAAGGCACACCCGAGCAGGTTGCTCAATGTGCTGAATCCTATACAGGTCAATTTTTGAAAGAGAAACTAAGATGAAAAAGTTTTTTTAACTATCTATATTTACTGCAAATCAAACAATTGACCAGTTTTGATTGTTGATCAACAATAAACATATTTAGTATGAAAACTTTACTTATGCTAGCAAGTATTTTACCGCTTGTATTCGGAATAAGTGGATGTCAATCGAACGTTAAAAAGGGAGGTCCATCAGAACTTTCTCTCGACACAAAAAATCTTAAAGTAATCAATGAGGTAGACCCTCGATATCAATCTTATAATATCGAGATGGTTGAAGTAGTTGGCGGCAAATTCTGGCGTCCTTATAGCACGCTGAATGAAGTCGATACTGCAAATGTAAAAAACGAATACGGGATAGACATCAGTTCCGGTAATGAAGCCCTTTATCGTAAAATGGCGCCGATAGATCTGGCTGAGCCAAAACTTCTTACATTAGCAAGAGGACTTGCGCCTGCGTATGTGCGTTGTAGCGGTACCTGGGCAAATGCTATATATTTCCAGAATGATGATAAAGAAGCGCGACCCGTACCTAATGGATTTGTGAATGTCCTTACGGGAAATCAATGGGTCGGACTTCTGGACTTCGTAAAAACTACAGATGGAAAATTTATTACTTCTTTTGCTGTCTCCGATGGTGTCCGTGACAAAGAAGGAGTGTGGACTCCTATTGAGGCTCAGAAGTTGATCGATTTCTCAGAAAAGCATGGCGTTGAAATTGCAGCGGCTGAACTTTTCAATGAACCAACTATGCCTCAGGCTGGCGGAGCTTTTTCAAATGCAAATTATAATGCTGAGTCATATGCACGCGATATTGCAGCTTACGAAGTTTGGCAGAAAAAAGAAGCCCCTTACATGCTACATGTCGGACCCGGCACTGTTGGTGAAGGGGTTCCCGGATTTATGGAGATGATGGAATCTATCATGAAACCGATTACTACTCCTGACATCATGGCAGCTACTCCCACTCCTCATTTTGATGTTTTCTCTTATCATTTTTATGGAGGTGTTTCAAAAAGAATTACAAAAGAAAAACCTTTAGCCACGTTCAAAGAGGAAGCGCTGACTCCACAATGGGTAACTCTCACGGATAGCGCTTTTGTTTTCTACAATGATATTCATAATAAATATACTCCGGATGCTCCTATCTGGATTACCGAAACTGCTCAAGTTGCAGGTGGTGGTGATCCTTGGGCAAATACCTTTTATGATGTCTTTCGTTATCTTTATCAGATGGGCTCACTTGCTCAAAAAGGAGTAGACGTTATTTGTCATAACACATTGTTTGCCAGTGAATATAGCCTTATCGATCAGGACACCCATATTCCTAATCCAAACTATTGGATGGCTTTACTTTGGAATCGATTAATGGGTACTCAAGTTTATGATGCAAGCAGTTCATCTGAAGGCGTCTATCTTTTTGCTCATAACACCAAGGGAGATGATGCTAAGATTACTTTTCTGGTGATTAACACATCAAATGATGATAAGTCGATTGACGCTCCAGGAGGTGCTGAAATTTATGCGCTCACAGCAGAAAACCTTGATTCAAGAGAGGTGATACTAAATGGCACAAAACTTGCGCTGACAAGTAATAACGAACTCCCTGAAACAAAGGGTATTGCTACCAACAACAGTCAGATATCCGTCGCTCCTCAAAGTATTGCTTTTGTTACTGTTCCAAAACTATAAATAATATAGAATAAAAACAGCTCGCTTAACTAAATTAGTGAGCTGTTTTTATATATTTTGATTAGTTACTTATTCAGTAATTGGAATAGTCCTTTTCTCTTTGCTACTTTGGAAAGCCAATTCAATAATTCGAATTACATTACGTGCTTCTTCCGGCTTAACTGCTATTTCGGCTTCACCGTTTATAGCATCCCGGAGATTAAAAAAATAATCGCGATAATCACCAAGCTCACTTTCTACTTTACCACATATCTTCACCCCTTTATAATTTACATCAATTTGTCCCCAAATATTTTCGGGTTCTTTGCCCCAATCCTTACCTTGTGGTATTGCCCCACCATCAAGAGTAGCCTCCTGCACGTCCAAGCCATATTTAACATATGATCCATTTGTGCCATGAATGAGGAAAGTCGGGCCCGGTTTTTTACACAGCATACCCGATTTGAGAGTCGCTGTAAATGTTGGATAATGAAGTCTTACATCAAAATTATCATCCACTTTTGCCCACGGTCTGCGTGTTTCGATATTTGCAGAAACAGCTTGTGGTAAGCCAAAGAACCAAAGAGCCTGATCAATGAGATGCGCTCCCAGATCATAAAAGATTCCCGAACCGGGCAGGTTATCTTCACGCCATGCACCATTTGGACGGGCATCTGGACGATAACGGTCGAAATGTGTTTCGTATTCCGCAACATCACCTAATAAGCCACTGTCAAGAATTTTCTTAACAGTTTTTGTATCACTTGTAAAGCGACGATTATGATATACAGAAAGAATCTTCTTTACCCTTTTCGAGATATTAATCAGTTCGGTAGCCTCTTCAGTTGTAACTGTAAATGGTTTCTCTACTATCACATGTTTACCTGCCAACAAAGCATCATGAGCCCATCGAAAATGATCAGTATTTGGTGACGTAACGATAACCAGATCTATTTCGGGATCACTGATAATCCCTTTTCCATCTGGAGAAATAACTGTTGCCGGATAACGTTCTTCGATCATTTTAGAACGTTCAGGATTAGATGTACTTATTTTTGTAAGTTCAAAACCATCAATAACATCGATAAATGGAGCATGAAAAACTCGGCCTGAAAGCCCGTAACCAATAATACCTGTGTGAATAATCGCTGACATAAGATAGTGTTTTTAGAATTAAATTATTACTAAAACCAAAAGTACAGAATTAAAATTGGAATTCCAGTTTATTTTTTATAAAAGTTACAGTTTAATCGTCGGGAAAAAGATATTTGAACAGTTTTTGAGTTGCAATGCCACGGTGACTGATTCTATTCTTTATCACTTCACCCAACTCGGCAAATGTCTGAGTATAACCGTCGGGCATAAAAATGGGATCATATCCAAATCCAAAGGTTCCGTGTTTGGAATCAATGATTTGACCTTTTATTTCTCCTTCAAAATAATGTACCTCTCCATTCTTTATGAATGCGATCACTGTACGAAATCTGGCGACACTGTTGCTCACTCCATCCAACTCTGCGAGTAATTTCCGTATGTTATCTTCGGGACTGCATGTTTCTCCTGCATAGCGTGCTGAGTAAACTCCGGGAGCACCATTAAGTGCGTCAACCTCAAGACCTGTATCATCTGAGAAACAGTCGCAACCATATTTGTCAAAAATATATTGTGCTTTTATAAGTGCATTCTCCTTGAGCGTGGTTCCAGTTTCTGCTATATCTTCGTTACAATTGATATCTTTCAGACTAAGGATTTGTATTCTCCCGTCAGCGATTTGACGTATCTCTTCAAGTTTATGTTTATTATTAGTTACGAAAACGATTTTTTCCATTCTTCTTTTGTTGGTGGTTTCTATTTTATTTCCAAATTGTCTTTATTAATTTACCTATTAAAAACATCAAGATAAGCACAAAAATAATGAATGCACCAGATGGAACATTTAAAAAATAGGATAAAAGGAGTCCGGTAACGCAACCAAAAAAGCTAAGGCCTACAGAGTAATAGATGATTTTTGAATAGTTGTTGGTAAATAAATTGACAGTCATTTGCGGAACGGTGATGAGTGACATAAGCAAGACTATCCCTACTAATCTAATACTCAACACAATGGTCACTGCAATAAACATCATCATCACATATTCAATGAATTGAGTGTTGATTCGTCGGGTTTTGGCAAATTCCGTGTCAAAAGAAACGGATACAATGTCTCGAAAGAATGCGATAACAAACGCTGCTAACACTACACAGAGGATTATCAGGGCAATGATATCTGATTTTGATATGGTCAGGATATTACCGAAAAGGTACTCCGAAAGATTGGGTGCATAACCAGGAGAAAGATATGCAAGAATGATTCCTAATGCCATGCCAAGCGACCAAAAGACGGCAATGGCGGAATCTTCTCGTACTCCTTGTTTGCGGGAAAGCCATTGAATACCAAAAGCCGAAAAAACGGAAAATCCCATTGCTGACAAAATGGGATTGATATTGAAAAAGAAACCGATACCTAATCCCCCAAAGGACGCATGTGTTATTCCCCCGCTGATAAATACCAATCTGCGCGTAACAACATAAGTACCGATGATTCCGCAAGCTATGGATGCAAAAAGACTTCCAAGCAAGGCATTTCGGAAAAAGTCGTAATTAAGTAGTTCCAATAAATCCATGTTATGTCTTTATCAGGAAAGTGCGGGTGAGCTAACTGAACATGAGCGTATTTCATTTACCACACTCAATACTTCTGCTTTCAATTGATTTGGAAGATTTATTCCTCTCAACTTCAAGCTGTGTACCCAACGAGGTTTTTCCTCATCAATCATGGTGTAGAATACTTCTCTGAATTCGTCTGCTTGCGCATCTGTATAGGCATTGGATTCCACGCCTTTGTACTGATCAAGTTCTTCATCATTAAAATACTCCGGCTCATCGTGCTTGAAAGATGAGATTATTTTAAATTTATCGCATACATCATGCTTTCCACAACAACCCCCTGTATCTATCAAAGGTGGTTGAGTTTCATGCGTTTCTGTAATACCTCTCTTTTTTTGATAGGAATTTGAAACTATAAGTGTCAACGCGAAGAAAACAATGATTCCGAAAAATATAATTAAACTTGTCATTATTATAATTCTTTAATTTGAAATCCTGCAGCTTTCAAATCGTCCCAAAACCTGGGATATGATTTCGATACAACTTCAGGATCATCAATGGTTATTTTCCCCAATCGGATGCATGCTGGTGCAAACGACATGGCCATTCGATGATCTACATAGGTTGCAATTACTGCATTCTCTTCCGGGAAACAACGCTCTCCATCCCACTCTAACATATGTGTTTCATTTTCTCTTAACACATAACCGAGTTTCAGAAGCTCTATTTTTAATGCCTCAATGCGATCGGTCTCTTTGATTTTCAAACTCTGAACTCCTGCAAAGAGGAACTCTATATTCTTTAAACAACAGTTTACGACAAATGTTTGTGCTAAATCGGGTTCGTTAACAAAATCATGAAAGAATTTCTTGCTTCTTCGTTTTACATGACGAATTATGACCCCTTCTGGTATGAATTCGGTTGAAACTCCTAAATCTGCATATAAATTCACCAGATTGGAATCGCCTTGCAGACTATCCTTCTTTAACCCAAGCAATTTCATTTCTGATCCTTCAACCAGTGAAACCATTTCATACCAATAAGATGCTGCCGACCAGTCGGATTCAACATGAAATGGCTTTGATGTATATACTTGATGCTTTACGGTTATATCTCTGTCAATCCACTTACTGTAAACTCCATATTCTTCCATCAATCCTAATGTCAATTGAATGTATGGTTGGGAAATGACCTCGTTCTCCAAATGAATTGTCAACCCTTTTTCCATTGTTGGTGCAATCATCAACAATGCCGAAACAAACTGCGAACTGATATTACCGGACAAAAAGACTTCACCTCCCTTAAGTTTCTTTCCCTTTATTCTCAATGGAGGAAAACCATCTTTTTCAAGATAATCTATCTCTGCTCCAAGTGCTTCAAGCGTTTTTACAAGGGGATGAATGGGACGTTCATGCATTCTGGGTGAACCTTTAACAATCCATTCTCCTTCCATAGATGCTAAAAAAGCCGTGAGAAATCGCATGGCTGTACCCGCACCTTTTACATCAAATACATTTGATGTTGAATGGAAAGCATCAAGTATCACTTGAGTATCTTCACAATCGGATAGATTTTCAACAGGGTGCATATTCATACTCAATGCGCTGAGTATAATCATCCTATTGCTTATGCTTTTGGAGGATGGGAGTGATATTGTCGCATTTAACTTATCGGGAGGAATTATTGTATATTGCATATTATTATTGTATCATCACAAATATAATATTTTAAAACGAGTCACCAATATATTCATAGTGCTTTTTCTTTGTTTTAAAATCATTTAATCTTTTTTCGGATTACGGAGTTCAATTCAATCGCCACTCAAATCCGTCTTTAGTATCTTTGATTTCAAAACCAAGAGCACTTAATTCATCTCGTATTTTATCAGAGGTCGACCAGTCTTTGTTGGCACGGGCCGACTTTCGAATATCTGCTATCAGATTCATCAATCCTTCCATGACCTCGTTACCTGCACTATTATTGCTTTCGTCTTTTAAACCAAGCACTTCAAAAACAAAGGAATGCATTATCTGTTTAAGCATCTCCAAATCGTCTGAAGTCAATGTTTCTTGTTTGTCTCTGGCTGAATTGATGATCCTTACAGCATCAAACAAATGAGAAATCAAAATGGGTGTGTTAAAATCATCATCCATAGCTGCATAACATTTCTCTTTCAGTTCTGCTATACTGACAGATGACACTTCACCCGGCACAATCTTATCTAACACCGAAAGACTTTCCATTAATCTCTTGTATCCTTTTTCGGCTGCCTGCAAAGCTTCGTTTGAAAAGTCGAGCGTGCTCCTATATTGGGATTGTGCCATGAAAAAACGTACTGTCATGGGAGAATAACCTCTTTCCAATAGTGGATGATTGCCGGTAAAGAGCTCTTTTGGAAGGAAACCGTTACCGGCCGTCTTCGACATTCTTGCGCCATTGACTGTGAGCATGTTGGTGTGTACCCAGTATTTAACGGGACTAACATTACTAAAGGCTTCGGACTGAGCTATTTCGTTGGTATGATGCGTTGCCTGTAAATCCATCCCACCGCCGTGAATATCAAATGTGGTACCCAAATATTTGGTGCTCATTGCTGAACATTCTATATGCCACCCTGGAAAACCATTGCCCCATGGCGAAGGCCATTGCATCAATGTCTCCGGCTTCGATTTAATCCATAAAGCAAAATCCAAACGACCTTTCTTCTCGTCTTGACCGCTCAGTTCACGGGTTCCTTCAAGCAAGTCTTCCAGCTTGCGGTTCGTAAGAACTCCATAGGAATGGTTATTACTATACTTTTCTACATCAAAATAAACAGTTCCGTTTACTTCATAAGCATAACCGCTTTCAAGTATCTTCCTGATCATCTCTATTTGATCAATGATATGACCGGTTGCTGTTGGCTCTATACTGGGCGGAAGGGTATTGAACATGGACAATACTTCATGAAACCCAAGCGTATATTTTTGAACAATCTCCATTGGCTCAAGTTGCTCAAGCTTAGCTTTCTTTGCAAACTTGTCATCTCCTTCATCATGATCTCCTTCAAGATGACCGGCATCGGTAATGTTGCGTACATAACGGACTTTGTAACCAATGTGCAACAGATAACGATAGATTATATCGAATGATATAAACGTGCGACAATTACCTAAATGAACATCACTATAAACGGTAGGACCACAGACATACATCCCAACATGTGGTGAATGTATCGGTTCAAAAACCTCTTTTGTCCGCGAAAGCGTATTATAAATGACCAATTTCCGGGTTATTTCGTTGTTCATTGTTCTGTTTTATTTACAATTAGAAACCACAAAAATACAAATTATTACGCTTATTTCATAAAGGAATTAGCAATAACATCAATCAATTTATATTGTTTAGTTTTAATGGTGAATGTTGAATAATTTGCTTTTTACGAATAGATTAACTACTTTTGCGCTCAGAAAATATAATTATATCTAAGAATAATTTATGGCAACAACTGCTGATTTCAGAAACGGGATGTGCTTAGACCTTGATGGTCAATATTATTTTATTGTGGAATTTCTCCACGTAAAACCAGGCAAAGGACCCGCTTTCGTTCGTACAAAATTAAGAAATGTAACTACAGGACGCGTTCTTGATAAAACTTTCAACTCTGGAGTAAAAGTAGAGGAGGTCAGAATTGAACGTCGCCCATATCAATATCTGTATAAAGATGATATGGGGTATAATTTTATGAATTCTGAAACCTTTGAACAAGTAGCTATTCCGGGTGAGCAAATCGAAGGTGTACAATTCTTAAAAGATGGAGATACTGTAGAAGTTCAGGTACATGCTGATAGCGAAACCATTCTCACTGCAGAAATGCCTGCGCATGTTGTATTAGAAGTCACCTATACTGAACCGGGACTGAAAGGTGATACTGCAACTAACGCACTGAAACCGGCGACTGTTGAAACCGGTGCTGAAGTTCGTGTTCCACTGTTCATTGAAACGGGTGAAAAAATTAAAGTTGATACACGCTCAGGTTCATATATTGAAAGAGCAAAATAATAGAAATATTAATCGCTATACAATTTATAAACACATCTCAATGTGATGAGATGTGTTTTTTATTTTAACTTTGTCTATCTAATGGAACGATAATGGCAGAATCTGGAACAAAAAAAACAACAATCAAAGATTGGGCAGAAGAAGATCGACCACGAGAAAAACTTTTATTAAAGGGGGTCTCGGCCTTATCTGATTCAGAACTTTTGGCAATCTTAATTGGCTCTGGAAATGCAAAAGAAAGTGCAGTGGAGCTTAGCAGACATATTTTGCAGAAAGCGGAAAACGACTTGTATAAACTTGGCAGATTCACTGTAAACGATCTTGTGAACGGTTTTAATGGTATCGGTCCAGCAAAAGCTATCACAATTGTTGCAGCGCTGGAACTGGGTAAGCGCAGAAAAGAGGCCGATCGCATCGAACGACGGAAAATCACTTCCTCAAGAGATGCATTTGAAGAGTTCGCACCTTTTTTGTCCGATCTGAATCATGAGGAAACTTGGGCTCTAATGCTTGACAGGTCCAATAAAGTGATTGCTCCCATTCAAGTTAGCAGTGGTGGAATTACGGGAACGGTGGTGGACATACGACTAATCTTGCGTGAAGCATTAACACGCTATGCCACAGGAATAATAATCGGGCACAATCATCCCTCTGGAAATTGCGTTCCAAGTGCACAAGACACACAAATAACACGCAAAATAAAAGAGGCTGCTCAATGGATGGACATCATTTTGTTTGACCATTTGATTGTTTGCGACAGAAAATTTTATAGTTTTGCCGACGAAGGAGTGATCTAAACAAAAATCCTCTTTAATGGTTTAATAGTAATATTAATAATTATGAACGAAAATCTACAAAAAATACAAGACATGACAGTGGTTATGCTGCGCACAGTGTATGACCCTGAAATTCCCGTTAACATATTCGATTTGGGAATGATTTACGATGTTGATGTGGACGAAGAAGCCAACGTCAATGTAGAAATGACTTTCACTTCTCCTGCTTGTCCGGCTGCCGACTATATTCTAATGGACGTCCAGATGAAACTGGAATCGATTGAAGGGGTTAAAAGTGTAAATGTCAATCTCACATT
Organism: Dysgonamonadaceae bacterium; assembly: GCA_041672395.1. Classification (GTDB taxonomy): domain Bacteria; phylum Bacteroidota; class Bacteroidia; order Bacteroidales; family Dysgonomonadaceae; genus UBA5287. Next base: position 58,188 of record JBAYZS010000009.1, read on the forward strand.
CGACCCTCCTTGGGATCGATCAATGATGAGCGAAGAGGCTTTATTGGAATTGGGAATGATGTAATCATTAATCTTCAAAATGTCATTAAGATATTGAAATACCGTTGACTTGAAAACAAAAATCTATTTCCTTTCAGATGCCCATTTGGGATCGAAAATGCATGTCGATTCTATCGATATTGAACGTAAGCTCTGTCGATGGTTCGAGAAAGTACGTACCGATGCAAAAGCGATTTACCTACTGGGGGATATTTTCGACTACTGGTTTGAATACCGAAGCGCCGTGCCTAAAGGGTATACGCGAGTACTGGGAAAAATGGCCGAATTGACGGACAATGGTACAGAGATTCACTTTTTTATCGGTAATCACGATATCTGGCTAACAGATTATCTGAAAAAAGAATGTGGACTCATCTTGCATTTTGAACCGTTTATTACAGAACTATATGGGAATACTTTCTATCTGGCCCATGGCGATGGCTTGGGGGATAAATCCCTCTCTATAAGGCTGCTCCGCCGATTATTTCACTCCCGCTTTCTGAGAAAGGCATTCGCTTTATTGCACCCGGACTGGACAATTCCTATGGCTCATAAATGGTCAAACAGCAGTAGGGAAAACGGAGAAACACCGGACTTCCTTGGTGAGGATAAAGAATATCAGATAATATTTGCTAAAGAACAACTTGCTCGTACTCCAAACATCGATTACTTTATCTTCGGACACCGGCATATATTGCTGGATCTTCCGATTCAACCTCAAGCGCGTGTTATTTTGCTTGGAGATTGGATCAAGTATTATTCTTATGCAGTATACGACGAAAAGGGTTTCCGTCTTGAACAATTTGAAAACAAAGACGTTACTTCAGCCCTTTAAAGAAATCCCAGATCACAATTCCCGCTGTTACGGACACATTCAATGAATGTTTTGTACCGTACTGCGGAATCTCTATGCATCCGTCCGATGCATCAATCACTTCCTGCTGCACTCCATGCACTTCATGCCCTAAGATAACCGCATAATTACAGGATTTATCAAGTTGCAGTGATTCAAGCGATATACTGTTCTCTGCTTGTTCAATAGAGAAAATAGTATAACCTTTACCTTTTAGCTGATGAACCGCCTCCAAGGTATCTTCAAAATAACGCCACTTCACAGACAACTCAGCGCCTAGTGCCGTTTTATGTATCTCGGCATGTGGAGGTGCTGAAGTTATCCCACACAAGACGATCTCCTCTACACGAAAAGCATCACTCGTTCGAAACACAGAACCGATATTGTTCCTGCTCCTCACATTATCAAGCACTACCACCAATGGAATCTTGTCCGCCTCCTTAAAAGCATCTACCGAGATTCGATGCAGTTCCTCAACATTCAACTTACGCCGTTTAATCATTGCATCCGTTTAATTATACTGTACGATTCCACAATACCCAACTCACCTGCCTGTCGTAAATCATCCAAACCCGCTTCGGATTCGCCAATAGCTAACCTGGAAAGTCCACGGTTAAAATATGCTTCAGCAAAACGGCTGTTCAGCTCAATCGCTTTAGAATAATCGACAATAGCAGCTTTATAATCACGCTCCAAACTGTAAATTTCCGCCCGGTTATAATAGGCATAGAAAAAGTCTGGATCAAGACTGATAACTTTCTCGTAATCTTTTAGAATAGCATTGTAAATAAGTGACCGAGTAGATAAATCAGGCACCTTAACTACAGGAGCCACCTTAAAATCAGAGCTTCGTGACGGCAAAGTCACATCTGCAACAGATTTCTGATTATTAATCTCTTGTATCTGTTCAGGATTGATTTCAGCCTCCTTACTTCGCAGGATAGCACGCATAAAATAAGCCAGAGTCATGTCGGGTCGCAGTTCTATCACACGGTTTATATCGCTCATAGCTTTTTCGTAATCCTGCACAAGCAGATGATCCATGCCACGTCCAAAGTACAACAAAGAATTATCAGCATCCTCTTTCATGCGCTTTTTATAATTCTCGATGGAGCGAAAATGAGTCTGAATCTGCAACTCGTTCAGCGATGCTTCATTATTTGTCATCCTCAGCTTCCAGGTCAAGTCCAAACCATTATTTGCATCCTCAACAGTCTGCAAGAAATATACAGGTCGCTCCACATCAAAAGTGCGGTCATAATATGTCAGCACAAACTTAGGTTCAAGTTTCACATTCGCATTTCGATTCTGCACCTGTCCTCTGGTCTCACTCTTATACTTATTCTCTTCCTCTGTCTTCTTATCAGCCACCACCAGCAAATTAAACTTATCTATGTCCGTATCAGTTTCCTCACGTACATTCGACTTGTCGGCACTAGCCATCTTTGTCTCTCCGGCAGCGACTCTCTTACGCATATTGTTCTCTTCGGTACGGGCCGTATTATAATCCCGTTCAGCCCCACGCATATCATTCAACTGTCTTTTCCAGTCGGACCTCATATAATATCCGGTAAAGAAATCGGGATGTGCTTCCAGTACCACATTCAAATCGTTGATTGCACCGTCAAAATCTCCTATCTCTCCATTCAGTGTCGCGCGGTTAAGATAAGCAATTGTATTCTCGGGTTCCATCTCAATCACCTTAGTAAAGTCTTCAATAGCAAGATTATTATCAGCCACCTGTGCTCGCAGCAATCCACGGTTAAAACGAGCTATATAATTATTCTCATCTAATTCAATTACCTTATCATAATCGGCCATTGCTCCACGCAGATCTTTCAGGTTATACTTCACAAGTCCGCGGTTAATAAAGTTACCCTCAAAAAAAGGATCAAGTCGGATAGCCTCATCCAAATCCGCCAGAGCTTTGTTGTATTCATTCTGTTGATAATACAGCAATCCTCGTGCAGAAAACGATTGCGCGGTATAAGGATCAATCTCTATCGCTTTATCATAGTCCGCCAGCGCCTGAACCGTATCACCCATCTCCAGATACATTTGTCCCCTTGAAAGATAACCAGGCGTATAATCGGGAAACAGTTTGAGCAAGTCGCCAAAATAGCGTTCCCCCTCATTATATTGTTTCATCTCAACGTTCACAATAGCCATGTTCACCAGTGTAATCTTGTCCTCAGGAAAGAACTCCAGGCTCTTGAAATAATCCTCCGCAGCCTCTTTAAACTTATCCTGATTCTGTCGTGCAGCACCCCGTAACTGATAAGCGGCAATATAATAAGGGTTTCGTTCCAGACAAGACGAGCAATCCTCTTCGGCACCTTTAAAATCATCAAGCATAAATTTGCCCACACCACGATAATAATAAGGATCAGTAAGATACGGCTTTGAAGCGATTACCTGATTGAAATACTGAATAGCCAGCACATAATCTTCAAAATAAAGCGCATTCCGTCCAATCATCATTACCCTATCGGTATTGATTTGTGCAGTTAACGATAACGAACTCAATAGGATTGCAATACAAAGCACTATTCTTTTCATAAGTCTACTTACCCGATTAATATTGTTTGTTTAGATGGTTTTCCTGTCGATTAGTTTAATCTTCCATCTCTATTACTCGCTTCCCGTCGCCCATTTCAACCATGGTCACACGCATTGCGTTCTCCGGCAGAATCGATTCAACCAGCCCTGGCCATTCAATAAAGCACAGGTTCCCGCTGTAAAAATAGTCTTCATACCCGAAATCAAAAGCTTCTTCAAGTTTGTTAATGCGATAAAAATCAAAATGATATATAGGGTCGCCATCAAGACGACGATATTCGTTGATAATGGCAAAAGTGGGACTGGTAATGGTTTCCTCAACCCCAAGCTCTACACAAAGAATCTTAATGAAAGAAGTTTTGCCCACACCCATTTCTCCATAAAAAGCAAACACCTTATGGTCGCCCATCCGTTCAATAAATATACGGGCGGCATTCTGCAAATCTGCAAGCTCATTTATCTCTATTTTCATTTAACAATTGCGTTCATACGTATCAAAAGCTAGCAAATGTATTTATTTCCAACCTATCTCACAATCTTTTTAGTGATTTTTACATAAAAACCGACAATTGTCATGCAATGGACTATTATAATTTCTTGTGAATTAAGTTGCTAATTAATGTAAAAGATTATCTTTGTATTTAAATCGATTAAAAAATAATACATAATAACATAAACACGATGAAAAAAACAGTACTATTATCAATTATCGGTATAGCGATCTTAGTAGCGTCCTGCACGCAAAAGGAAACAAAAACAGCACTCTTTAATGGCAACGACCTCTCCAACTGGAACTTTGTAGTCGAGGGTGATTCAGTTCTCGCTGACCAAGTATTCATGGTAGAGGACAGCACCATCCTTATCAAGGGACTACCCTTTGGTTACATGTACACAAAAGAGAAATATAGCAATTTCACGTTAGAACTAGAATACAGCTGGGTAATCGAACCAAGCAACAGCGGTATCTTTCTGCTGATTGAAGACGCCACAAATCCTTTCCCTAAAGGGATTGAATGTCAGCTTCATGCCGGAGATGCCGGTGACCTGGTCCTACTTCAAGGAGCTGAAATGTCAGAGTATGTTCTACCAGACAGTCTGACCGAGCGACCCAAATTCCCAGTCATCAAGAAACAACAGTCGTCCTCCGAAAAGTCAGTCGGCGAATGGAATAAGGCTAAAATCACGGTAGACAACGGAGTTGTAACCATCTACATCAACGATGTACTCCAAAACAAAGGCACATCACCCACAAAAGAAGGCTATATTGGCCTCCAGAGCGAAGGCAATGCCGTGCGTTTTAAAAACATAGAGCTAACAGTCAAATAGTTACGACCAATTAAGCATCACTGATTATGTCACTCTCACAAAAAGCGCAACAATATATTAATCAGGAAGATAAATACGGTGCACACAACTATCATCCACTACCCGTAGTACTTACTAAAGGGCAAGGACCTTTAGTTTGGGATGTAGACGGAAAGCGGTACTTCGATTTCCTATCCGCATACTCCGCTGTCAATCAAGGACATTGTCACCCGAAGATAATAGAAGCCCTATCCGCGCAAGCCGAAACGCTGTGTCTCACTTCTCGTGCATTCTTCAACGATTGTCTGGGTCCGTACGAAGAATACATGCACAATTACTTCGGTTACGACAAGGCATTACCCATGAACTCAGGTGCCGAGGGAGTAGAAACGGCGCTCAAGTTAGCCCGAAAATGGGGATATATACAAAAAGGAATACCCGAGAACGAAGCTCTTATCATCGCTTGCGACGGCAATTTTCACGGACGCACTATCACCATTGTTTCGATGTCGTCAGATCCCGAAGCAAAGTCCGGTTACGGTCCCTTCACCCCAGGCATAGAATTGATTCCTTATAATGATATCCAAGCCCTCACCAATATCCTGAAAGAAAAGGGTGACAAAATAACAGCCTTCATGGTGGAGCCCATCCAGGGAGAAGCAGGCGTGATGGTACCCGATGACGGTTACCTGAAAAGGAGTTTTGACCTGTGTAAAGCACATAACGTCCTATTCATCGCCGACGAAGTGCAGACGGGCATTGCGCGAACAGGACGACTCCTCTGCTGCGACCACGAGGGAGTCCGTCCCGACATCCTCATATTAGGCAAAGCCCTCTCGGGAGGTGTGCTACCCGTATCAGCTGTTTTGGCAGATGATGACATCATGCTCACCATCAAACCTGGTCAGCATGGCTCCACTTTTGGTGGATTTCCCTTAGCCTGTAAAGTCGCCATGGCAGCGTTGGAGGTAGTCAAAGAAGAGAATCTGGCAGTAAAAGCAGAAGCATTGGGAATCATCTTCCGCGAAGAGATGCAAAAAACCCAAAGCCCGTTCATCAAACAGATCAGAGGAAAAGGCCTGCTCAACGCAATCGTCATTGAACCCCACAACGGCAAAGAAGCCTGGGACGTCTGTCTCACAATGGCCGAAAACGGTCTCCTTGCCAAACCCACTCATCAACATATCATCCGCTTTGCGCCTCCGCTGGTAATTACCGAAGCAGAGTTGCATGAAGCGATAGATATCATCAAAAAGTCCATTCAAACATTAGAATAACAATATGCAAACAACCTCTAAAGTATTGATGGTACGACCGTTTATATTTGCCTATAACGACCAGACGGCGGGGAA
>JBAYZS010000010.1:0-62521 GCA_041672395.1 Dysgonamonadaceae bacterium
AAAAGCTAAGGTTAGAGTTGGTAGCTTCAGTCTTGCTCTTGCCCTACAATTAAAGTGAAGATAAGCATGTAGAAAGCGAATTAATTCCTCGTTTGGACGAGGGTTCGAATCCCTCCATCTCCACAAAAATTAAAAACGCAATCTGTTTTAATACGGATTGCGTTTTTTACTTTATATAAATAATTAATCAGATACTTCTGGTTGTTTAGTTTTATGTGTATAATATAGCTTTTCTCTTTAAATAACTGTTGAATAACTGTATGTCATCTGTTTCTACTATTTGAATTCCTCTTTTCTTGTTTGTTCTTAATCATCGGGTTGTTTGTTCCCTGATTGCTTCTGAAGTTAGTAACTTCTTTCTGCATAAAGTTTTTTTCAGCCTGTTGAGCCCGATATAATTTTTCAGGTGTCAGTGCTTTTTTAAACTTCTCGGCATATTCATTTTCCAGTTCAACCTCTTTCTTTTTCAGTTCCTCATCATTATTCAGCAGTTTTAGGTACTCTTCTTCTGACATTCCATCATTATTCTTTCTCATATTCTGCACTTTAGCTCGATACTGCATGTTAAGATCCAACTTTTTCTTTGAAAGTTCACTATTCAACGGAAAATATCGGTTTGCTTCCTCCTTAGTCAATCCTGCTTGCTCTTCAACAAATTGCATCTTTCTCTTTTCGTAGTCTGCCACATTCATAGACTTTTTTGTTTGTGCTGATAGAGAGAAAGTTATAATGCTTAATAGTAAACATAAATGAATTAAAAACACATTTCTTTTCATGACTGTAAGTTTCTTTTATAATGTTCTATTACATTGATGTTTCAGAATATATCTGATTATAAATAAAATCGTAATAACTGTCTTCGGTCAATTGATTTTCAAGATATTGATAAAACTCGTCTTCTGAAATATTCACAGTTGACCAATATTTATCAATATTCCCTTTAAATGCCTGAGGTTGTGTAGATGCGACTTGTTTATTGTTTATTCTATTATTTACAGAATATTTGTAAAACTGAATGCCAACAAACATAAGTACGAAAATAGCTGCCGCATAAACCCAAGGACGCGCTTTGTTCCAAAGTGTAACCCTTTTTGGTTCAATCACAGGTTTTAGTTTAACCGGCAATTTGTACATAATATCTTCGTTGAATTGCGCGAAATAATTTTCCGGCACCCTGAATGGGTTACTTTTATCAATATTTTCTAAGTTGTTCAAATTAGTCTTCATATCACTTTTATTTGCGCTCACAATCAATAGACAAATAGATAGATTAAAGGTTTAATGAGATTTTGATAAATAATTTTCTATTTTTTTGACTGCATGATGATACGATGCTTTTAGCGCACCTACCGAAGTCCCCAAGATTTCAGACATGTCTTCGTACTTCATTTCGTCGAAGTATTTCATTTGGAATACAAGTCGCTGTTTTTCGGGAAGAATCGCAATTGATTTTTGCAATAATAATTGTGCTTCATCACCATCAAAATACGTATCTCCTTCTAGTTTGTTAGCAACAAAAATGTCTTCATCATCCAAAGATATGTTGTTTCTTGCCCTTTCTTTTTTCACGAAAGTGATGCTTTCATTTATTGCTATTCGATATAGCCATGTAGATAATTTGGACTCACCTCTGAATGTGTCAATGTGATTCCATGCTTTAATAAAAACATCCTGAAGAATATCGTTGGAATCTTCATGTGATAACACCATTTTTCGGATCTGCCAATACAGGCGTTCACTGTATTCAGACACGAGCTGTGCAAATCCATGACGTTGTGTTTCAGGATCGTGCAAAAGTTCCAATAGTTCCTCGTCGTTGATGTTATTTTCCATTATCAATCTATATTCAGAAAAAACAATTCATACTTTTTATGAAATTATTAATCATCTAATTTCTAATCGCCATTCTCAAACCACTTTTTAAATTCCTCACCTTTATCTTTGTTTGCGTTCCACCATTCCAGTGATTCCGGAAAATATGAGACACTTATATAATTGCAGTAAGTTTCATAATGTTCAGAATTAACAATTTGCGTAAAAAAGGGTACAATAAAAGTCCACATAGTACCTTCTTTTGGTCCGGAATGTGTTTTTTCCAATGAATTTATGATTGCTTTGTTTACTTCAGTGAATGTTAGAAAAAGCGATGGTTCTTTTTCTTTCGATTTCAAAGTATTTAATGTTGATTGAATGATGTTCCAAACCGCTTGTCTGTCGAGTCCGTACTCAATATTAAGAGGTGGAATATTTGAGATTATGTGAGAGTTCTCGTTACCTCCATTCAGTTGCAACTGAACAAATGAACGTTCAATCGGCTTTTCTGACGTTGGTTTTATTCGCATGATCTGCAACATTTCTTCAAAGGCATTTTGTGAACGTTTGCTGTCCGGTTCAAGGGTAAGAAACATCTGAAAAGAAAGTAAGCTTTGCACCCACAATCCTATGTCATTTGTAATATAGGCATTTAATAAATATGCACCACTGTAACTTTTGCTCATATCAATGGCTTGTCTGATATATTTCAGGGCATTTTCCAAATCACGCTTTTTATAATAGTTGAGTGCAAGATTAAATTGCAGAAAAAAGTGGTTACCCGTTTTCTTTATGCCCTCGTTAAGAAGTTGAATAGCTTCATCAATTTTATTCTGTCCTACAAGCGCCTCACTTTTAACATTATACGATTCTGCAAGAATAACAGAATCTCCCGATTCGATTACTTCAGTAGCATATTTGATAGCGTTGTTGTAATCTTTCTTCTCCAAATAAGATAATGCAAGTTCATATTTTGCGTGCATTGATGCCGGATTCAGCTTCAAAGCTTCATTATATTTATCAATAGCCTTCTCATATTCAAGTGAGTCGTGCAGCTCAATCCCTTCATTTATAAGGGTTTTGTCGTTTTTCTGCGCAAAAATGTAATATGAAAAGCTTGTTAATAAAAATATGATTAATATGAATTGTTTCATTATCGATTTTGAATTTGTGTTTGACAAAAATATAGTAAATATGCTTATTAAATTACATTTTGAATAACGTTAGATAATTTAAACGTTTGTAAACATAATTAGAAAAAGCGTACATGTTAATTAATTATAAAAGAATAATTAAAGTAAGTTAAATACGTTGATTAATTATGTTGAATTTTCCTCCGTATTTGGTGAGAGGAGGGTGAGAGGAAATCTATGATGCACCATTGTTAAATTATATTAATGTCGGCTAAATACGTAATTGAAAATGTACTTTTGTTTTTTTAATCACATCATTTATGAAATATCTAAAAGTAAGTTTCAACTGCAATCCCAATACAGAGATAATTACTGATGTACTAGCTTCAGATTTGGCCGAGATTGGTTACGAAAGCTTTGTAACAACAGAAACCGGGTTGGATGCATTTATCCCCGCATCAGTTTATTCTGAAGAAAACACCCATCAAACGATTCAAGATTTCTTCCTTGAGTCAGAAATTTCTTTTAGTTCAGAAGAGATTGAAGACAAAGACTGGAACGAAGAATGGGAACAGCATTATTTTCAGCCAATTGTGATTGATAATGAGTGTGTTATCCACAGTCCATTTTATAAGGTGGAGGGAGAATTTAAATATCAGATATTGATTGACCCAAAAATGGCATTTGGAAGCGGTCACCATCAGACCACCGGTTTGATTTTGCGTGAGATTTTGAAGATGGATTTGCAACACAAATCTGTTTTAGATATGGGATGTGGTACGGCTGTGCTTGCTATTCTGGCTTCGATGAAAGGGGCTGACCCGATTACCGGTATCGACATTGACGACTGGGCATATAAAAATGCAATTGAAAACGTACGATTGAATAATGTTAATAATATTAAACTTTTGCTTGGAGGAGCGGAGCAGCTGAGTGCAGAATCTTATGATGTGATTTTTGCTAATATTAACCGAAATATTTTGTTACGTGACATTCCAGCATATGCTAAAGTCATGAATAACAATGCGAAGCTAGTCTTGAGCGGGTTCTATAAAGAAGATATTCCATACATAATTTCAAAATGTGAGGAAGTGGGATTAAAATATAGTCATTTTAATGAGATGGATAATTGGGTAGCCGTTGTTGTTGGCTAATCATATTTTTTTTCATGACATATTAGTATTATCTTTGTAGCCGATTTTTAGGAAACATTTTAGGTTATAAATATATCAATGGATTGGTTTAGTGAATTGTTATTTGGCACTGGCATTGCTCATTCTATCTTAATTTTAGCATTAGTTATTTCCATCGGATTATTCCTTGGAAAAATAAGAATCTTTGGCATATCGCTGGGAACAACATGGATTTTGTTTGTCGGCATCTTTTTAAGCCATTTTGGACTTGTCATTGATGAACATGTTTTGCATTTTATCAAGGAATTCGGACTTATTTTGTTTATCTATTCTATAGGTATGCAAGTAGGTCCAAGCTTTTTTTCATCATTTAAGCATGGAGGTTTAACGTTGAACCTGCTTGCAACTGGTGTTGTGTTGCTGGGTGTGATTACTACCTATGTAATCCATTTAGTATCAGGAGTTCCGCTGCCAACTATGGTGGGTATTCTGTCCGGTGCTGTAACAAATACACCTGGTCTTGGTGCCGCTCAACAAACATTTACCGATATGACCGGTACAATAGATAATACTATTGCTACAGGTTATGCTGTTGCGTATCCATTGGGTGTGATTGGAATTATTTTATGTCTGGTATTGTTCAAATATATCTTCAAGATTGATTTTAATAAGGAACTCAAAGAAATTGAAGAGAACGATCAATCTAAATTTATCGAAGCTAAAATGTTTTCGCTTCAGGTAAAGAACCCTGCAATTTTTGGAAAATCTATTCAAACAATAAAGAGTTTTATCGACGTTAATTTTGTGATATCTCGTATTTTACACGGAGAATCAAGGCAATTGGAAGTTCCTCAGAATGACTCCATATTACATGAAAATGATAAACTGTTGGTGGTATCAAATCTTTCTAATATTGATACCATTGAGGCTTTCATAGGACAAAAACTAGATATGTCGAGGGCAGATTGGGATAAGCTTGATTCAATGCTGGTTTCACGTAGGATAAGCATTACCAAATCGGAAATCAACGGCAAGCAGATTGGTCAACTAAAACTTCGTTCTGTGTTTGGTGTCAATATTACTCGCGTGAATCGTGCGGGTGTTGATTTGGTAGCCACTTCTCAACTTCACCTGCAAATGGGCGACCGCGTAACGGTTGTTGGTTCAGAAGATTCCATTGCAAATGTGGAACGTTTTTTAGGAAATCAAATGAAAAGATTGAGAGAGCCAAATCTGATTTCTATATTTATAGGTATTGCCGTCGGTGTTTTGTTTGGCAGCATTCCTTTTATGATTCCCGGAATTCCACAACCTGTTAAGCTAGGACTAGCAGGAGGTCCACTGATTGTTGCCATTTTAATCAGTCGTTTTGGTCCTAAATTTAAACTGATAACATATACAACAATGAGTGCCAACCTGATGCTCCGCGAGATAGGAATTTCTTTGTTCCTTGCCTGTGTGGGACTTGGTGCCGGTGCCGATTTTGTTGAAACCATTGTGAATGGCGGTTACAAATGGATTGGTTATGGTGTTCTTATAACAGTTATTCCACTTCTTATTATCGGAATAATTGGACGAAAAGTCTGCAAACTGAATTACTTTACCCTTATGGGGCTTATTTCAGGAAGTATGACTGATCCTCCTGCGCTGGCTTTTTCAAATGGAACTGCCGGAAATGATGTCCCTGCCGTAAGTTATGCAACAGTTTATCCACTCACAATGTTTTTACGTGTAATCTCTGCACAAATTATCATTCTGCTCGCTTTTTAGTAGGAGCTCTATTATATTTCATGCAATCGATTACATTGATAAATCTGTGAATATTTTATCCAGTTAATTGAATTTGTGCAGAAAAATGTAGTTTTGCATTATCTAATAGATTCAAATTGAGTTTAATGCCTGTTTAATATTCAGTTGAAAGCTATTATTGAGTGTTGATATTATAATTAAGCAGAAATGATTACTTTAAATTACCGGTTAAATTATTCAACTGTTTGGGGACAAAGGGTTTATATTTGTGGTTCAGTCCCTGAATTGGGTAGTTTTGACGAAGATAAAGCAAAAGAGCTGGTGTACACCGGCAATTCCTGGACCATAGAAGTCAAGGTTAAAGATACAACTTTTGTTCAATACTACTATTTTATTAAAAATGAAAATTATATAGAGAGAAGGGAATGGGGTGGAAATCGCTTCCTTAATATCGATGGTAGCAAAACATTTATAATCAACGATCAATGGCGCGATAAGCCCTATCATCACTATCTTTATTCATCAGCTTTTACAAAGACCATATTTCATCATACGCCAAGTCAGCATTCCGAAAACTATTTTCAAAGGAGTGTTGTCCTTAACATTGTTTGTCCTTATGTGTCTGCAGTACAAACGCTTATGATGGTAGGAGATAATGATTATCTTAGTAACTGGGATTCCTCTCATGGGGTTGAACTCAATTTTATGCGCCGCGGCGAATGGCAGATTGTGTTAAACGCAGAGCAGCTGCCCGAGGTTTCTCAATATAAGTTTTTTATTGCCGACAAAAAGACAAAACAAGTTGTTCATTGGGAAGATGGCGGAAACAGATTTCTCTTTACTACCGAACTCAACGGTAGTACCGAGGGAGTATTTGTTGAAATGGGTCTGCAATTTCAATACTTGGGATTTCAATATAAAGGAGCGGGTGTATCGGTTCCTGTATTTTCTTTACGCTCGGAACAAAGTTTTGGTATTGGTGATTTTAACGACTTAAAAAAACTGGTCGACTGGACTGCCATAACCGGACAAAAACTGATTCAAATTCTGCCTGTTAACGATACAACAACAACCAGAACATGGCGAGATTCATATCCATATAGTGCAATTTCAATTTATGCGTTGCACCCCATTTACCTGGGTCTCACAGATTATCCGTTGAAGGATGTTGCATCAATGAAAAAGTATCAAGATGAGGCTGTTGCATTGAACTCATTAGAAAAAGTAGACTACGACCGTGTGCTAGATCTCAAATATCGATATCTTCAGGATTTATTTAAACAAGAAGGCGCAAAAGTGCTGAAAACAAGCGAATATCAGTCGTTTTATGCTGATAATAAGAGCTGGATTTTCCCTTATAGTTGCTACTGTTATTTAAGGAACAAAAATAAAACAGCCAAATTCCTTGATTGGGGAGAATTTGCTGTTTATGATGAAACGCGACTGACGCGTATGCTCGACATTTACCCCGATGCAATTTATGTGATCAACTTTTATGGCTATGTTCAATATTTGCTCCACAATCAACTCTCGGGCGTAAAAAATTATGCTCACAAACAAGGAATTGCTCTCAAAGGAGATATTCCAATTGGAATTAATCGCGACAGCATTGATGCGTGGACCAATCCCGGTTTGTTTAATATGGATACACAAACGGGTGTACCACCGGACGACTTCTCCATCTTTGGTCAGAATTGGGGTTTTCCAACTTATAATTGGTCAGCTATGAAACGTGAAAATTATGTATGGTGGAAAGAGCGATTTAAGAAAATGTCGGATTATTTTGATGCATATAGAATTGATCATATTCTTGGTTTTTTCCGTATTTGGGAAATACCAGTGGAATCGGTTCAGGGACTTTTAGGACATTTTAGTCCGGCATTGCCTTATTGGGCAGAAGAAATTGTGAACGCTGGCATTCCGTTTGATGAGGACCGTATGACAAAACCGTTTATCCATGAGGGTTTTCTAAATGAGTACTTCGGAGAATTTACGGATGAGGTGAAGGATTTATACCTCGAAGTGTCGGGTTGGCAACAATTCAGACTGAAATCCTTTTGCGACACGCAACAGAAAATAAAAGCGTTATTTAATGGTCAAGATGATACAAAAATAAATCGGTTACGTGATGGTTTATACGGTTTGTGCAACGAGGTGTTGTTTGTGAGAGACCGACAAGATGCGTATAGGTTTCATCCTCGCATTACTGCTCAGTATAGTTATTCTTACAAATATCTGGATGACAATGTGAAAGAGGCTTTCAACCGGTTGTACGACGATTTCTTCTATCATCGACATAATTATTACTGGCGTGAACAAGCAATGAGCAAATTGCCTGAATTGATATCTTCTACTTCAATGCTTGTATGCGGCGAAGATTTGGGAATGGTTCCTGATTGTGTACCTTCGGTAATGAACGAATTGCAGATATTAAGTCTCGAGATTCAGCGAATGCCAAAGGACTCGCATCTTGAATTTGCTGATCTCACCAAGGTCCCATATCTGTCTGTTTGCACACCTTCTACGCATGACATGTCGCCAATACGTGGCTGGTGGAAAGAAAACAGAGAAACAACACAACATTATTATAATTATATTTTAGGAAGATGGGGTGAGGCTCCTGAGGTTTGCTCAACGGACTTGTGCATTGATATTTTATATCAACATCTTAACTCTTCGGCAATGTGGGTGATTATTCCTTTGCAAGACTGGATGTCAATTGATAATGAATTATCTAAACGTGATCCGGATGAAGAACGTATAAACATCCCTTCTAATCCAGATCATTATTGGAGATATCGGATGCATGTCTCTTTGGAAAAGCTTTTGGAGGAAAAGGAATTTAACCGGAAAGTTTTGTCGATGAGCAGCAGATAATTGTTCAAATAAGAAAGATTGCATTTTATTAATTTGTCCGTTTAAAGGAAAAAGAATATCTTTGAGAACAAATTAAAATAAAATGAAAACGCTTTCTATCCCAAAACAGCCTATTAAAGAATATGAGAGTATTGCTGAGAGAATGAAATTTCTTTCGGAAGTGGGTGCTTCAGTAAAAATTGATCAAGTGAATTGGCCGGACCAATTCGCTAAAAAACTCCCTGTGTCTGTTCATATTGCACATGACAACGAATATATTTACTTGTTATATAAAGTGGAGGGAGAAAAGCTGAGAACTTTTGGCACCAATGACTTTGATTCTGTTTGGGAAGATAGCTGCGTGGAGTTTTTTATGCAACGCGAAGGAAAACAGGAATACAGAAATTTTGAGTGTAATGCACTGGGAACATTGCTGGCATCAAAACGGTTCTCACGAGATACTGCCGTGAAACTGACGGATAATATGCCTGATATTGTTCGCTTTTCAACCATTTATCACAAATATCAAAATGGCGTGGAAGTGAGCGATTGGTCTCTTTATCTGGAAATTCCGAAAAGTGCACTTGGTTTTGAAGAGGATGACTCTTTAGCGGGACAATTAATCAGAGGCAATTTCTATAAGTGTGGCGACGAAACGCCTGAACCGCACTTCTTAAGCTGGTCTCCAATTGAAACGGAAAAACCCGATTTTCATCAGCCTCAATTCTTTGGGCTGATTAAACTGGAAGATGAATAATTACTAACTTTAATATATACATATAAATATGCAAGATACTCAAAAATTGGAGGAGATCGTATCACAATTTACTAACTCAAAAGAAAATCTTTCTATCAAACCGCTTGGTGCCGGACACATAAATGATTCGTTTCGTGTAATTACTGGCGATAATGAATATGTGCTTCAACGTATCAATCATTCTATTTTTAAAGATGTTGAGCAACTGCAAAACAATATAAAACGTGTAACAGATCATATTCGCAACAAACTTGTAGAAAGAGGAACGGAGGATATCGACAGAAAAGTATTAACGATGGTTCCAACTACCGACGATAAGCTTTATTATCAGGATGGGGATGGAAACTATTGGCGAATGACTATCTTTATAAAAGATAGCAAAAGTTATGATGATATAAATCCGATACTTGCAAATAGGGCAGGTTTGGCATTTGGTGATTTTCAAAAAATGCTGGCTGATCTACCGGGAGGTCCTTTGTTTGAGACAATTCCAAATTTCCATAATATGGAAACACGATTGAACTCTTTTCGTCAGTCGGTTCATGCAAATAACGTTGGCAGACTCACTTCTGTGCAGGATCTGGTTAATGAAATTGAGGCACGTGCCGATGATATGTGCCGGGCTGAAAGAATGTATCGCGAAGGAACACTTCCTAAAAGAACAAATCACTGCGATACAAAAGTGAATAATATTCTCTTCAATTCTAATGATGAGGTTTTGTGTGTTGTAGACTTGGATACTGTAATGCCTGGTTACGTCCTTTCTGATTTTGGCGACTTTATCCGCACTGGCGCAAATAAGGGGGCTGAAGATGATAAGGATCTGAATAATATTAAATTGGACCTGGATATCTTTAGAGGCTATGCCGAGGGTTATTTGCAAAATGCGGCTTCTTTTCTTACTGATGTAGAGATTGGAAATCTGGCTTTCGGGGCAAAACTGCTTACATTTATGCAAACAGTCCGCTTCTTCACGGATTATCTTGACGGTGATACGTATTATAAAATTGAGTATGGCGAGCATAATCTTGTTCGTAGTCGTGCTCAGTTTAAGTTTCTGCAAGAACTGGAAAATCATTTCGATGAAATGCAATCTATTATATTGCAGGCAGCAGAAAAATACAAAGGTTGATAAGACTATTAGAGATTTAAAGATAAAAACAATGGTGGAAAGAAAATTTTTACTACCTTTGCACCGCTTTATTTTGAAAAATTGTGGCGAAATTCAGCTTATATAATATTTCTCTGAAAAGCCTTTCTCCGGGAAAGCATGAATATGCTTACGAACTGGAAAATAAATACTTTGATGCTATAGATGGCGATGAAGTGAAAAAAGGCAAAGTGAAGGTGGAGTTGACAGTAACAAAAACTCTATCAAGTTTTGATTTTGAGTTCGACATCAAAGGGGTTGTTCAAATACCCTGTGATAGATGTCTTGATGAAATGGATCAGGTGATCGATACACAGAATAAACTGATTGTAAAACTGGGTGAGGAATATTCAGAAGAAAGTGATGAAGTGATTATTATCCCTGAAACGGAAGGTGAAATTAATATTGCATGGTTTTTATATGAATTCATAGTGTTGAATATTCCAATAAAACATGTGCACGAACAAGGGAAATGTAATCGTTTAATGGCTTCCAAATTCCATAAACATCAGGCTAAAAGCATCGACGATGATGACGATGATGACATAGATGATGTTGCTTTGGATGATGATATTACTTTCAATGATAATGAAAAAGATGATACAAAAACAGATCCAAGATGGGATGCTCTAAAGGATCTGAATTTTGAAGATAATTAATAATAACAGTGTAAAATAATATACAAAATGGCACATCCAAAACGAAGACAGTCTTCACAAAGACAAGGAAAAAGAAGATCACACGATCATGCTAAAATGCCTACAATGGCAATTTGCCCTAATTGTGGCGCTTGGCATATTTATCACACCGTTTGCGGTGAATGTGGTTATTACAGAGGTAAATTAGCTATTGACAAAGGTGCAACAGTATAAAACCTTGTGAAATAATTGAATGCCCCTGAAAAACTTAGTTCTTTCAGGGCATTTTTATTTAATTGAGCTTATTATGAATAAATTGCATGCTGTTGTTTCCGGAATAAGTGCGGCCATACCTGATTATGTGCTCACAAATGATGAACTATCAAAAATGGTTGACACCAGCGATGAGTGGATCACTACTCGCGTTGGCATTAAAGAACGTCGAATTCTGAAAGGGAATGGACGAGGTATTTCGGAACTTGGCACAAAAGCGGTTGTTGATCTGTTGCATAAAACAAATACGCTTCCGCAAGATGTAGACGCTGTTGTTTTTGCGACTTCTACACCTGATCACTTTTTCCCGTCCTCGGCATCAATTGTTGCTGAGAACAATGGTATAAAAAATGCTTTCTGCTTCGATATGGAAGCGGCTTGCAGTGGCTTTATCTTTGGACTACAGGTCTGTGAAGGTCTGATTCTTTCGGGTAGATATAAGAAAGTGATCTTGATTGCCGGAGATAAAATGTCTTCGATAGTGGATTATACCGATAGGAATACTTGTCCTTTGTTTGGTGATGCGGTTGGAGCGGTACTGATTGAACCAACGTACGAAAATATCGGAATAATAGATGCTTCACTGCATACAGATGGGATTGGTTACACTCCGTTACAAATGAAAGCGGGTGGAAGCAAATTTCCAGCTTCTACTGAAACTGTAAATAATAGAGAACACTTTGTACATCAGGATGGTAAGGTGGTTTATAAATATGCTGTTACCAACATGGCGGATGTTTCTCTGGAGATTATGGAGAAAAACAATCTTTCTCCTGATGATATAACTTGGCTTGTGCCACATCAGGCTAATCTTAGAATTATTGATGCTACAATTCAAAGGACGGGAATTCCTCGCGAAAAGGTGATGATCAATATTGAAAAATACGGTAATACCAGCGCGGGCACTATTCCTTTATGTTTATGGGAAATGGAATCTCAACTTCGTAAAGGCGATAATCTTATTCTTACAGCTTTTGGCGCAGGTTTCACATGGGGAGCCGTGTATTTGAAATGGGGATACGATTATCGAGGGGAATAAAGATTGCCTTTTTCTTTTTCTTTTAACATCCGGATAAACTCAAATCGAAAGAGATATAAGAATAATGGACAATTTATAGTGAGAATTGTTTAGGATGTTTGCCTAGTAAATCTTTGTAGTACGACTTTATTTTGACAATGTCAGTATCGTAATCACCTGTGGGAGTGAATAATCCAAGCCACAAAGCATGTTTTGTTTTATAGTCCAATCCGACCATCAAGATAGGAACGTTGGCTTTCAACGCGATATAATAGAACCCTTTTTTCCATTCGGAATTGGCTTTACGAGTACCTTCGGGGGTGATGGCTAGTTGAAATCTATCTCGGTTTCGAAATTCTTCAGCCATTTTATCGGTCATTGAAGAATGCGTACTTCTATTAGTTGAAATTCCTCCGATACTGCGAAAGAATATATCGAATGGGAAAAAGAACCATTCTTTCTTTATTAGGAAATAGGCTTTTCTTCCTAGTGAACTATAAGCCAGTTTGCCAATTACGAAATCCCAATTACTGGTATGTGGAGCCAATGCAATCACACATTTGGGAACATCCAATTGTACATTATCTGTTTTCCAACCCAATAAATTCAATAGCCATTTACTAAATCTCATTGTCCTTGATTTTAGAGGCAGTTAAGTGTTATTTTACTCCTTTTTTCCTTCTATTTCTAACGTCAGACGCTCCCATTTGTTCATTGTCAGGGCTATTTTGTCTTTTGTCTCATTATATTGTTTGAAGAGATCTGAATCATAAGCTTTTTCGGGTAAAGAGAGTTGACTTTCTATTTCCTTCAGTTTTCTTTCCAATGTCTCAATCTGTTTTTCCGATTCTTCAATCTGCTTTTCCAGCTTACGGATTTGTCTGTTAAACTCTTTCTGTTCTTGATACGACAATTTGGAAAGTTCAGTAACCTCTTCTTCTTGTGAAACTTGAACCGGTATAGTTGTTGAAACCTCTAGCTCGCGGAGATTGCTTATTTTCTTTTTAGAAAGAAACTCATATATACCTCCCAAATGTTCAGTAACTTTTCCACCTCCGAATTCATACACTTTAGTAACCAGGTCGTTCAGAAAATCGCGGTCGTGTGAAACGATGATAGCTGTACCATCAAATTCTCTAATAGCCTTTTTCAATACATCTTTCGACGGAATATCAAGGTGATTGGTAGGCTCATCCAGGATTAACAGATTTACTGGTTGAAGCAGTAAGCGAATCATAGCAAGGCGACTTCTTTCGCCACCCGATAGCACTTTCACCTTCTTCTCCGATGCCTCACCCCCAAACATGAAAGCACCTAAAATATCACGGATTTTAGTACGAATATCACCAACTGCCACATTATCTATGGTTTCAAAAACTGTTTGATTTTCATCCATGAGTTGAGCTTGGTTTTGAGCAAAATACCCAATGATAACATTATGACCAAGCTTTAGTTTCCCCTCATGTTCAATCTGTTCCATGATGCATTTTACCAAAGTTGATTTACCCTCTCCATTCTTTCCCACAAAAGCAATCTTATCTCCTCGTTCAATGGTGATGTTCACATTGGAGAAAACCATGTGATCGCCATATCTTTTGGCAACATCTTGCATGATAACCGGATAAGCACCCGAATGTGGGGCAGGTGTGAACTTCAAGTTTAAACGTGAGTTATCCACTTCATCCACTTCTATCAACTCTATTTTTTCGAGCTGTTTAATGCGAGATTGTACCTGATTGGATTTGGTGGGCTTGTAACGAAATCGTTCTATAAAATCCTGCGTTTCCTGTATTTGTTTTCGTTGATTTTCGTATGCACGCAATTGTTGTTCTCGACGTTCTTTTCGTAGTTCTACATACTTGGTATAATTCACTTTATAGTCGTGAGCATTACCAAGTTGTATTTCGATAGTTCGGTTAGTCACCGCGTCTAGGAAAGCCCTGTCGTGAGATACAAGAATCACAGCATTTGAGTGCGAAGTCAAAAAGTTCTCAAGCCATTGAATAGATTCAATATCAAGGTGATTAGTTGGTTCATCCAAGAGCAAAACATCCGGTGCTTGAAGCAATATTTTCGCCAATTCAATTCGCATGCGCCAACCCCCGCTAAACTCGTTGGTGTATCTGTTGAAATCTTTATGCGAAAAACCCAAACCCAAAAGTGTTTTCTCTATTTCCGCTTCAAAATTATTGACACCCGACATAAGGAGTAATTCCTGCAAATCGGTTGCCCTTTGAATAATTTCAGAATATTCCTCAGATTCGTAATCCGTACGCACAGTCATTTGCAGATGAAGATCCTCAAGATCTTGTTGCAATAGAAGCAGATGTTCAAATGCTTGAGCCGCCTCATCTTTTACTGTTCGTGAATCGTTCAGTTTCATTTGCTGAGGCAAATATCCTATGCTGACACCCTTCGGATAAGAAACTGTACCATTAGTAGGTTGTTGAATTCCGGCAATAATTTTCAATAACGTTGATTTACCCGCTCCATTTTTTCCGACGAGTGCAATGCGTTCATTCTTATTCAGAACAAACGATATTTCGTTGAGCAACGTAAATCCACCAAATTCAACTGTCAGATTATCAATTGAAATCATCTGTTAATGCTTAGCAATGATTTTTTCTTTCAATTCCACAATACTCACCGGCAACTGTTCGCCGGTTTTCATGTTTTTCAGCGTAACCTTATGTTCAGCTATTTCATTTTCTCCAATGATGGCAACATACGGGATTTTGTTAGTATCCGCATATGACATCTGCTTTTTCAGTTTTGCCGATTCGGGATATATTTCAGCATGAATACCATCCTTTCTGAGTTCCATAAGAATGGGTAAATTATGATCCGTTTCCGTTTCACCGAAATTAACAAATAACACATCAGTTCCATGCGATGCGTTTTCCGGATAGCGATCAAGCTGGTTCAATACATCAAAAATTCGGTCGGCCCCAAAAGAAATACCTACGCCAGAAACATCAGGCAAGCCAAAAATTCCCGTGAGATTATCATATCTTCCACCACCGGTGATACTTCCAATTTCAATATCCAGTGCTTTTACTTCAAAAATACATCCCGTATAATAATTGAGTCCTCGTGCTAAAGTCAGGTCAAGTTCCAATTCGTTCCGAGTGTTCAGAATAGAAGTTTTCTGCAGAACATATTTCAATTCCTCAATTCCCTTCAGTCCCGATTCAGATTCAGAAAGAACGACCTTTAGTGTCTCTAGTTTTTCCATATTACTGCCTTTCAGCATGATAACCGGTTCCAGTTTGCTGATAGCCTCTTCGGAGATACCCTTTTCAGCAAGTTCCTTATTCACATTTTCCAATCCGATTTTATCCAACTTGTCGATGGCTACCGTGATATCAGTAACCTTTTCAGCCTCACCAATTATTTCTGCAATACCTGACAATATTTTACGATTATTCAGTTTGATGGAAACCCTAACACCGAATCGCGAAAACACTTCATCGATTATTTGAATGAGTTCAACCTCATTTAATAATGAATTTGATCCTACAATATCGGCATCACACTGAAAGAATTCGCGGTAACGCCCTTTTTGGGGCCTGTCCGCTCTCCAAACAGGCTGTATCTGATATCTTTTAAAAGGGAATGAAATTTCGTTTCGATGCATCACCACATACCGTGCAAACGGTACAGTGAGGTCATATCGCAAACCTTTTTCCGATATTTTGTTAGCCGTTTTTACCGAATTACCTTCAGCAATATCATCAGCGTCCATAGTCGACAGAAAGTCGCCCGAGTTAAGAATTTTGAACAACAGTTTATCACCCTCATCACCATATTTTCCCATCAGCGTAGAAAGATTTTCCATTGCCGGAGTCTCTATCTGATGAAAGCCAAAGAGATGATAAACATCAGTTATCGTATTAAAAATATAATTTCTTTTCGCCATCTCTTCAGGCGAAAAATCCCTTGTTCCTTTTGGGATGGATGGTTTCTGCATTATTTTTTTTCTTTATTGGAATGCAAAGATAATAATTTCTGTGTAAAGGAGAGCAGTGGAGTGCATCATAAAAAGCGTATTACTTTGTTAGAGCAATACGCTTACATTAATAAGTTTACAACTTGTGATTTTTTATAATAAGTTGCTTGCCAATTCAGAAAGTTCGCTACGTTCGCCCTTAACCAAATTGACGTGAGCAAATATGTTTTGTCCGTTCATTTTGTCAATCATATAAGCCAGTCCGTTAGATTGAGTATCAAGATATGGAGAGTCAATCTGCTGTAAATCACCGGTAAACACCATTTTTGTGTTCTCTCCGGCGCGAGTAATGATTGTCTTCACCTCGTGAGGCGTAAGATTCTGTGCCTCATCGATAATACAAAAAGTGTCAGACAAACTTCTTCCGCGTATAAAAGCCAGTGCTTCAATTTCCAATTGTCCAGTTTTTTGCATTTCGTCAATAATGCGTACTTCAGAGCTATTGTTTCCAAGTTGAGATTTGATAACATTCAGATTATCAAACAGCGGTTGCATATAAGGAGCGATTTTTTGTTTTTCGTCACCCGGCAAAAAACCTAAATCCTTATTAGATAAAGTAACTATTGGACGTGCAAGCAGAATCTGTCTATATATTTTATTTTGTTTTAGAGCTGAAGCCAACGCCAGCAATGTTTTTCCCGTACCCGCTTTTCCTGTGATTCCCACCAGTTTAATATCCGGATCATCAAGTACGTCAAAAGCAAATGTCTGCTCAGCGTTACGAGGTTGAATTCCGAAATTTGTTTCCTTTTCAACTTTAACAATCTTATCTGTAAAAGGATTATAACGAGCAAGAACGCTATTTCTATCACTTCTGAGAATAAAGCATTGATTAGGAATTATTGTTTCATTGAAAGTGAATAAGTTGAATTCCACACCACCATTTTGAGAATAAATAAGATCAATCAAATCCGGATCTATTCCTTCAAAAACTGATTCACCGCGATCAAAAATATCAACATTTGTTACCTTGTCATTAATATAATCCTCAGCCACAACACCCAGCGAACGCGCTTTCATTCTCAGGTTTATATCTTTTGAAACAAGGATAGTTTTCATGTTTGGATTCTTTTGAACCGTTTCCATAACAGTTGCAAGAATTCTGTTGTCCGTCATCCTCTCTGGGAAAGCTTCATTAATTATTTCATTGTTTAGCGGGCTGCTAACAATATACAATTTACCTCTTCCAACACCCAAATCCGCTCCATTTTTAAACAGATCGTCATCCGTAATCAAGTCCAGATCGCGAACAAAAGCCCTTGCGTTGAAATTTATTTGATCACTTCCCTTCTTGAATTTATCGAGTTCTTCCAGTACTATGAAAGGGATATAAATATCATTCTCTTCAAAGTTGTCAAGGCATTTGTAATCATGCAGAATTACATTAGTATCCAAAATAAAATTCTTTTTTGAACCTTTGGAAGAACCTGAAGATTTGGTTTTAGTCTTAGGTTTAGCATTTGATTTTTCAGTTGTTGTCATACTCAATAAATTATAGTTTGTTTTACACTTAAATAATTATTCATAAAACATATTCCAGACTGGTTTTGTTTTAAAATCCGTCTCTTTTTTTAATTGTAAAGCTGCTAAAATAGCATTTTATCTTCAATATTGAAAATAAATTGAAAAAAAAACTCTCTTTTCTTTTTTATATTAAATTAATTCGTATCTTTGTCACGCAAAAGTTTTTATAACAGAATAGTTTATGAGTTATTTTAGTCTTCATCAAGTCAATTAATTTTAGCCTATCTATTATACACTTTGCACAAATTAATTATTTACTTATTTTTTATTTTTTTTTACATGAACATTTTTGTAGCAGGCTTAAGCTATCAAATCAGCGACGCCGATCTTAAAGAACTTTTTGATGAATACGGTGAAGTATCATCAGCTAAAATTATTACTGACAGAGAATCTCGTCGTTCTAAAGGCTACGGCTTTGTAGAAATGGCAGATGAAGACGGACAACGTGCAATTGACGAATTAAATGGAGCTGAATACGATGGTAGAACATTGTCAGTTTCTGTAGCTCGCCCACGTGAAGAAGGTGCATCACGCCCAAGAAGCAACAATCGCGGTGGCGGTGGTTACGGTAACAGAGACAGAAATAGATATTAATTTATCTTGAGACTCTTAAAACAAGAGCTGCATCTATTTTAATAGATGCGGCTTTTTTTTTTATCTTTAATGAACCAAAAGTATTAATTATTGTTATTATCTTTACAATCAAAAGAACAAAATGAGTATTCTTTTATCAATTGAAACTGCTACAGAAGCATGTTCATGTGCATTAACAAAAGACGGAGAAGTTATTATAAACAAGGAAGATGATAAAGGTAGAACACATTCATCTTCACTTGGTCTGTTTGTAAGTGAAATATTAGAATTTGCTCGAGACAACAAGTTGAATCCTAATGCAATAGTAGTAAGTAGTGGTCCCGGTTCATATACTGGTTTACGTATTGGCGTATCCGAAGCAAAAGGATTGAGTTATGGACTTGATATTCCGTTGATTGCAATCCCTACACCCAAAATTATGGCTTGGATTGTGAAAAATAAGGTAGACAGTAATACTTTGCTTTGTCCGATGATTGATGCCCGTCGCATGGAAGTCTATTCAACATTTTACGACACCTCATTAAATGTTGTACGAGAAACTTCCGCCGATATTGTAAATGAGGAAAGCTATGCCGATTTGTTGGTTGATCATCAGGTTGTTTTCTTTGGTAATGGAGCTGAGAAATGCAAAAAAGAGTTGACACATCACAATGCTCACTTTTTGTCCAATGTAATTCCTTTAGCATCAGCAATGCACGCTTTGGGTGAAGAAGCATTTACACAAAAAGATTTTGTTGATGTAGCATATTTTGAACCCTTCTATTTAAAAGAGTTTGTGGCCACTGTACCAAAAAATAAATTATTTAATGTCTGACAATTAATAAAAACAAGAATTATGGATTCATTATTAGAAGTAAAGTTATTTAAAAATGGTCCTATCCACTTGGAAGGAAAATTCAACATTGTACGCCCCGACGGAACAAACGAAGTAAAAGAAGGAACAATTCATCTTTGTCGTTGTGGTGCATCAAAGAACAAACCCTTTTGCGACGGCACACATGCCAAAGTCGGTTTTGAAGGATAATTTAGTGAGATTTAGACAATAAACCCCGAACGAATAATCGTCCGGGGTTTATTATTTAATCATCATTCGCCAAATCACAATCTTTTTAAAGCTTCTTTAATAACAGCTTCAACAGAAACAGAGGGCGCGTCCTTCACAATTTTAGACACTACTTTTTGAGATGCAGTCTGATTAAAACCAAGCATAACCAGCGCGGCGACTGCCTCGTGACCGGTTTGTGAAATATCGGCCTTAGTTATGGTTTGCAGAGAACCTTCCTCGTCTGTGAGTTTTATTTTATCTTTCAAATCTACAATGATACGTTGTGCCGTTTTTGCCCCAATACCCTTAACGGATTGCAGAACAGTAACATTCTCAGTAGCGATAACACCGGCCAACTCTTTGGAACTGAGGGACGAAAGGATTACTCGTGCAGTACTTGGTCCTACACCAGATACACTGATGAGGTGAAGAAATATTTGACGTTCATGTTTATCAGCAAATCCAAACAGAACATGCGCATCTTCACGGATAGATTCATGAATGAAAAGTTTTGCCGTTTGCAATCCGTTCAGTGTTGTATAAGTGTTCAATGAAATATTCATTTGATAACCAATACCGCTGCATTCAATTGTAACCGAAGCCGGATTAAGTTCAGCAATATCTCCTTTAATATAATCAATCATAATAATTTGTATTTCAGTAAAAATGAAGTATACAGACTCTAAAACGTCACAAAGTTACTCCTAATGTTCAAATATAGTCAAAATTATTTAATAAAAAGGAGAACACTTTCATGGAAAACTAACGTCTGCTATTTAATAATATTTAACTATGAGCTTCCTCCCACCATGCTCCCACCATCGTCCCAAGAAAAACTGAAAATTGTTTAACATAATTTAATGACGAATGTTCTCAATTTCCTAATTTACTATCTACAAGCAAAATAGAATCTTTAAAAAATGACTACTGAACAAGCACACTGTATTATTGTTTAATAAATAAAAATTGCAGTCAAATGGAAACGTCAGAAGCTCGTATTTTTAATTTAGATCAATATAATTATCCACGATTTCGCGGAAAAATAATTGAACTATACCTGCATGCATTTACTACCGGTGATTATGCACAATATTATACAAATGAAGCGGCAGAGAGCAAATTAGATGAATTGGTTAGAAAGGGGAGTGGAAATATGGCGTTTATTGGCGACCGTTTAGCGGGTGTACTACTTGCTTTTTCTCTCAAAAAAGACCTTGATTTCCCTGTGGAAACTTGTCCTGAAATTCCCGTAGAATCATCCATTTATATTGCAGAACTTATGGTTCACACCGATTTCAGAGGTAGAGCGGTTGCAACCGAATTGCTGAATAATTATTTAACACAAGCTTCTCATAATTGTACAGATGCAGTGATTCGCGTTTGGAAAGAAAACAAACCCGCCATGTCTTTATACCAAAAATTGGGGTTTAAACCTGTGGCAACTATTTTTCAACCAAAAATACGTGCTACGGGTGAACATTTCCAAATGGAAAAACTTTATCTACATAAATCATTACAATAATTATTCTCTGATTAAATATCCATATAAGAACTTAATTAGAATTATATACGTAAAGCTATGCAAATGAATGAATTAATTACAAGAACAATCAATCTTCGCTCCGGAACTCCTGATGAAAAGCGATCGGCCATTCGTGAGTATTTTTTGAAAACCTGGACGATTGATGAATTGCTATATACTCAACTTAAATCGGACGAAGTGTTTTATCACAGGGGCGACCCGCTAAGACACATAATCTTGTTTTATTTAGGCCATACGGCTGTATTTTTCATCAATAAATTAATGCTGGCAAAGGTGATCAAACAACGTGTGAATGCGCGTTTTGAATCGATTTTTGCTATTGGTGTTGACGAGATGAGTTGGGATGATCTGGATAATAATCATTACGATTGGCCCCCGGTATCGGATGTGAGAGACTATCGCGATCAAGTTAAAAAAGTGGTGCTTGATGTGATCGACTCGGTATCGCTTGAAATCCCAATTATAATGGATAGCCCTTTCTGGATTGTGATGATGGGAATTGAACATGAACGAATTCATCTGGAAACTTCATCGGTACTGATTCGCCAACTACCTTTGGATGAGGTGACTCCGAATTTTATTGAAGAACAATACAATAAAAGTGGGGAACCTCCTAAAAATGAACTTGTTGATGTTAAAGGTGCCGTAATGAAACTTGGCAAACCTATGGAGCACCCTTTTTATGGCTGGGACAACGAATATGGGAATTATTCTGAACAAGTTGAGGACTTCAAAGCTGCTAAGTTTTTGACTTCTAACCGCGAATTTTTGGAGTTTATTGAAGATAATGGTTATGAAACCAAATCGTATTGGACTGAAGAGGGGTGGAAATGGCGCAATTTCAAGCATGCACAGATGCCTCTATTTTGGAGATTGCAGGGAAATGAATATCGACTTAGATTGGTAATAAATGAAATCCCAATGCCATGGAATTGGCCGGTGGAGGTTAACTATCTGGAAGCAAAGGCTTTCTGTAATTGGAAAAGCGACAAGACGGGCAAGAATTATCGTCTGCCTACCGAGGTGGAATGGTATCGCTTGCATAAAGTTTCTGGCTTAAAGGATGTCATGGAGTGGGAGAGTGCTCCAGGAAATATAAATCTTGAATATTATTTGTCGCCTTGTCCGGTAGATAAGTTTCAACAGGGTGATTTCTACGATGTTATAGGAAATGTTTGGCAGTGGACCGAAACTCCCATCACCGGATTCCCCGGCTTTAAAGTACATTCAATGTAC
The DNA here is from genome assembly GCA_041672395.1 of Dysgonamonadaceae bacterium. GTDB lineage: Bacteria > Bacteroidota > Bacteroidia > Bacteroidales > Dysgonomonadaceae > UBA5287. Next base: position 22,471 of record JBAYZS010000010.1, read on the forward strand.
GACGATTTTTCTACTCCTACTTTTGATGGTAAACATAATCTGATAAAAGGGGGATCATGGATATCGACCGGTAATGAGGCTACATTGCACGCTCGTTATGCTTTTAGACGTCATTTTTATCAACATGCGGGTTTCAGATATATCGAATCTGATGCTGTCCTTAATATACAAAGCGCAGATTATGAGTCAGATGAGGAGATAACTATTTCATGTGAAACTAACTGGGGAGGTGGTAACGCTCATGAACCAAATTTCCAAAAGAAATTGGCAGATATTGTTCATTCTGTCATGAATGATAATAAGAATGCTTGTATTCTGGATTTGAATGCCGATACCGGACGATTAGCCTTTGAATTGGCTCATTATTATGATGATGTTACTGCACTCGATTTCACTGTGAGAATGATTCGTATGGCTATTCAACTGCAAGAACAGGGATATATGCGCTACACTATGAAGGATGAGGGTGAACTGGTATTTTACAGGGAAGTTGTTTTATCTGATTTTGGTCTCGACAAAACAAAAGATAATGTTTTGTTTATGCAGGGGGATGCAATGAATCTAAATCCTAATTTTACAAATTATGACTTGATTGTTATGCCTTTGTTACTCGAAGAATTACGTGATCCAATAGGCTTTTTGATGAATATTCACGAACGATTGAAAGAGAATGGTTATCTCGTGATTGCTTCAACGTATGAATGGAACTTGTCGGTAACTCCTCGTGAAAACTGGCCCGGTGGGTTCAAACAAGATGGAGAACCTGTAACTTCTTTCGAAGGAATCAAAGCTTTACTTGATCCGCAATTTCATTTAATCAGTATAAATAATGAACTCGACTTAACTCTCAAAAAGTCATCGCGTATTACTGAAAGCAGAAAAGTTCAGGTTACAATCTGGAAGAGAAAAGAATAGCAACCCAAAAGTGTTTTCAATGCTGAGTGTTTGAAAACCATCTGGTGAGCGCATTGAAGATGTTTTGATTTTCTTTCTCATATGTTTTCATAATAGTTGGTACTAAGACCCTTAATCCTTTTGGTATCACTTTTATGTTGATTTCTTTACCTGCATTTAGTGGCTCACCGTCTATTTGCAAGTAACCGTCATGCTTTCTTTTAATTGTTATATTACTGGTTTCTAGTGTTATAACTTTGTGATTTTTATCGAGTGTTTTTGCAAAGAGTTGGAATGTTGCTACAGGAACTTCCAGTGCATTCATCGGTTTCAGTATTGATACATTTAGTTTTCCATCTTCCATGTCGGCTCCGGGTGCAATCACTGCATCAAATCCATATTGCGAAGCATTGGCGCATGTCACAATAAAAGCTTGTTCTTTTAGAACACCACCATCGTAAGTGATTTCGTACTCCTCCGATTTGAATTCGGCAAATCCTTCCATGATGTTCTTGAAATAACCAATCCGTCCTCTTTGAACATCTTCATCAAATTTCTTGCTTACAAATGCATCGAATCCCACACCGCAAGTACAAAAGAATATATGTTCGTTGGCTATGCCATAATCAATTACACGTACATTATTTTCTTTGATCACATTGATGGCTTCATCCAAATTAAGCGATATCTTTAAATCACGTGCCAACCCATTCCCAGAGCCTAAAGGCAAAATGCCCAGTGTGCAATTGGTGTCTACCAAAGCTCTTGCTATCTCGTTTACGGTTCCATCACCTCCAACAGCAATTACAATATCAAATCCATTTTTAACAGCCTCTTGGGTAATTGTAGTTGCCTGACTTGGATACTCCGTAATTTTAACTTCCACTTCATATTTTAATGCATCCAGCGATTCTGTTATTTTTAATGGAATATTGTCTTTGGAACTTGTACCGGAAACAGGGTTCACAATTGCACAGACTTTCGTCTTTTTCATAAGAACATGTTATTATTTACCATATTAACAAATAGTTAAACCTTTTTGTTTTAAAGCATATTTTATTTGTTGCTTCGGGCGGAGTTGATTACTTTTGCAACTAAAAATTAATTCAGGACACATGCACAAACCAGATAGCTTAATCTTTGATATGGACGGAACATTGTGGGATAATGTAGATTCTTATGTTCTTTCATGGAATATAGCATTTAAGAAAACCGGGCACATCAGACTAATTGAGCGGAAAGATATCATTGGTTTAATGGGAAAAGAGGCATCTGTTATGCTGAAAACCCTTTTACCAGATGACTCTGAAGTTGAACATAACAGAGTTTTCGATGAGGTTATTGCAGCTTATCAATCGATAGTGCCTACAATGAAACCGATTATATATCACGGAGTTAACGAGGGTCTGGAAAGGTTGTTTTCCAAGTACAAACTTTTTATGCTGAGCAATTGTGAAGAAAACGGTTTGGTGAATTTTATGAATCATACTAAAACGCGTCATCTGTTCACTGATTATATGGAACATGGCATGAATTTGAAACCTAAAAGCTTTAACATGCAGTTGCTGGTTGAAAAGCATAACCTCCAACATCCTGTTTATGTTGGTGATACAGAATCAGATAGCAAATCATCTCAAACAGCAGGTGTGCCATTTGTATTTGTAACTTATGGATTTGGAACAACAACAAATTATACACTGAAATTTGATTCCTTTCCTGAATTAAGCGAGTACTTTTTAAACTTGTAATTAGATATATTATGCAGAGCAGCTTTATTATAATCGTTATTATTGTCTATTTTTTATTGTTAATGTTTATTTCTTATCTAACCAGTAGAAAGAGTTCAGATAACGATGCTTTCTTTCGTGCAAATAAAAGATCTCCTTGGTACTTAGTCGCTTTTGCAATGATTGGTACGTCCATATCAGGTGTAACATTTGTTTCGGTTCCCGGAATGGTGCGTAATCTGGATATGTCTTACATGCAGATGGTACTTGGCTTTTTTGCCGGATATCTGGTAATTGCTTATGTGCTTTTGCCTTTATATTACAGGTTAAACTTAACCACAATTTATGGTTATCTGGATCAACGATATGGAAAGACATCGTACAAAACGGGTGCATGGTTTTTCCTCCTTTCAAAATTACTTGGTGCTGCTGCACGATTATACTTAGTCGCTCTTATCCTGCAGACTTTGGTTTTTGATGCATGGGGTGTTCCATTTGTGGCTACAGTTATAGGTATAATTCTGATAATCTGGTTGTATAGTTTTAAAAGCGGCATCAAAACTATCATTTGGACAGACACAATTCAAACGGCTTTGTTCCTTATTGCTCTAGTTTTAATCATCTGGCAGCTGGGAAGAGCAATGACTATGAATGTTGGTGAAATGACTAACGCTATTGTCCAAAGTCCTCATTCCCGAATATGGGTATTTGATGATTGGGTGAGTACGCAGAACTTCTTAAAACAATTCTTTAGCGGAATGTTCATTACAATCGTGATGACTGGTCTTGATCAGGATCAGATGCAGAAGAATCTAACTATTAAGAACTTGAAAGATGCAAAGAAGAACGTCATTACTTATGGATTTGCATTTATACCTGTTAATTTGTTATTCTTATCTTTAGGAGTACTCTTATTGATATTTGCGCAACGAAACAATATAACTTTACCTGAAATTTCTGATGAAATTTTGCCTTATATAGTGAGTAGTCATTTAGGCTCAATTTCGTTGGGTATGTTTGTTGTTGGAATTGTAGCAGCAGCATTCTCTAGTGCAGATTCGGCATTAGCAGCTCTCACTACTTCTTTCTGTGTAGATATTCTGGGCATGAAGAATGAGGAAAAGAGTAATAATGTGGAGAAACAAAATATTAAAACGCGTAGGATTGTGCATGTCGGAGTAAGCACAGTTTTTGTGATAGTTATTATGATAATTCATTCAATCGGATCAGACAGTATTATCAACGCAATTTACAAATTAGCATCTTATACTTATGGTCCATTGCTTGGCATGTATTTTATGGGATTATACTCAAAGATTAAACCAATTGATAAATACGTTCCGTATGTAGCTGTTGCATCACCTTTAATTTGTATGGTTGTTGAAATCGCTTTCAAGCAATTGCTAAATTATCAGGTAGGTTATGAGTTACTGCTCATCAATGGAGCAATAACTGCATTTGGTTTATGGATATTATCAAAGAATAACAAGCAAAACCAATTGATTGCAATGTGATTTCCAAATTATAAACAAGAAAAAAAAAGATGGTGAAAGATGGTGATTGAATTGAAATAATTAGTATTAAAATGATATCTCATTTAGAAAACAAGAAATAATATGAATATAAAAAGTGCTGAATTTGTAATAAGTAATACTGATTACCGAAAATGTCCTCAAGATGAATTTCCGGAATATGCTTTCATTGGACGATCAAATGTCGGTAAATCATCGCTTATAAATATGCTGACAAACCAAAAAGGTTTGGCAATGACCTCATCCACACCGGGAAAGACCATGTTGATAAACCATTTTCTTATTAACAATGAATGGTATCTTGTCGATCTACCTGGATATGGATATGCCCGTCGTGGAAAGGAGAACAGGGACAAGTTGCGTATGATAATTGAAGACTATATTATGTATCGTTCTCAATTAATTTCATTATTTGTACTCATTGATACTCGACACGAACCTTTGAAGATTGATTTGGAATTTATCGAATGGCTGGGAGAAAAAGAAGTTCCGTTTACCATCGTGTTCACAAAGATTGATAAATTAAGTGCAGGCAAATCACAAATTAATGTAGAAACATACAAGCAGAAACTATTAGAAACTTGGGAAGAACTTCCAAAAATCTTTTTAACCTCATCTGAAAAAGGACAAGGAAGAGAAGAAATTCTTAACTATATTGAGCAGATTAACAAAGAATTAAAAAGTAATCAAATATAAAGATTCTTTGAAATCCTGAGTTGAAAAGGGTTTTTAAATATGAACTGTATCGCGATAAAAGTCAAGCGCCTCAAAGATCAGTTCCATATTAGCTGTTTGATTGATATTTACGTTCCCAATATCAGATAAAAGAGTGAAGTTGATTTCCTGACCTTCATTCTTTTTATCGTGCGTCATAATTTCATATAACTTTTCATATTCATCGCAAGTTATGTTCAGATAACCGTAATGTTTTTGGATGAAATGGATCGTTTTCTGCAACTTTTCTTTAGGGAAACCACACAATCTGTGAGAAAGATATAACTCGGCAATCATTCCCCATGCGATAGCAAATCCATGTGGCACGGGCTTCTCAATAATAATTGAATAGCTCTCAAAAGCGTGACCGATGGTGTGACCAAAATTCAATGCTTTACGAATATTTTTCTCGAATGGATCCTTTTCCACAATATGTTCTTTGATTGAAACAGAGCTGAATACAAGTTCGTTCAATTCTGCAAAATTGACATTCTCAAAATCGAAAGATAATAATTTCTCCCAATCAGTTTGAGAGTGAATAAGTGAATGTTTCAACATTTCGGCATAACCCGATAGAATTGCTTCGATAGAAAGAGTTCGAAAGAAGTCAGATGAGATGATAACATTCTCTGCCGGATAAAAAGCTCCGATCTCATTTTTGTAGCCCTCAAAATTTATACCTGTCTTTCCGCCAACGGCAGCATCCACCGCCCCTAACAGCGTAGTAGGAATATTTATATATTTGATCCCCCTTTTAAAAGTTGCAGCTGCAAACCCACCCATATCGGTAATCATGCCTCCGCCGAGATTAAGCAACAGAGAATGACGTGTCGCATTGTTTTCCGTTAAATGTTTCCAGATAACCGAAAGATTATCAAGGTTTTTATTCGTATCGTTTGCTGCAATAACAATTCTTGTTGCAGTTTTTATTTCGGGAATAGATTCTATCAGTGGAAAACATTTTTGTCCTGTATTTTCGTCTGTCAAAACGAAAAGTTTATCGTATTGAATCGATTGAATAATCTTTTGAATATCTTGTATTACCGAATTGCTTTTTATTATTGATTGCATATATGAGTTGAATCTGTTGAGGTTTTTTTGTTAATTCTTTTTTATTGCATTGTATAATTCTTCTTGAATACGCTCACGAATATTAAGCGAATATTGTTTATTGGGAGATCTGGAAGGAAACACCCTGTTAGACAAGAAGATATAAATCATATTGTTTGTTGGGTCTACCCAAAATGACGTACCAGTAAATCCCGTGTGCCCATAAACTGAAATTGGAGTTTGAGGACTACAAGGACTGTTATTACTATTTTGCAAGTCAGGTTTATCAAATCCCAATCCCCGTCTGCTTTTGCTACTTTTTTGGGTTGTGAAAAGTTGGACAGTCTTTTTACTAAGTACTTGTTCGCCACCATATTCACCGTCGTTAAGCCACATCTGACATAATTTCGCCAGATCATTCGCATTAGAAAACAACCCGGCATTTCCTGAAATTCCACCAAAGAGAGCCGCACCCTCATCATGAACAAATCCCCTGATTTGCTGTTTGCGAAAGAAAGGATCATTTTCAGTAGGAGGGATATTGTCAATTGACATATATTTGAGAGGTTGAAAAGTAGTGGTTGTCATTCCCAGTTTATCGTAAAAGTTTTTTTGTACGAAAGAGTTTAGATCTGTCTTGCTGATACTTTCTACCGCCTCCTTTAACAGCATGAAGTTGAGACAACTGTATTCATATCTGCTTCTTCTTCTAAGATCAGTATCGATAACCTCTTTGAGTAGTTTGTCGTGCATTTTGTCACTTGCAAACAAGTTTTCAGCAACAGGCATATGAAATAATTCTGACTCATTATTAGAAATTAGATCAGGTATAAATTCATAATCTGTTCTGCCCCATGCACCCGCATAATAAGCATGAAAAATACTCGATTTTTTACTAAACAATGGTTCCGAAGAATCATTTAAATCCATTGCAAATTTATAGTAAGGAATAAACGAAATAATTCCTGATTCATGAAAAAGTAATTCCCTGATTGTGATGCTTGATTTGTTGCTAACATTGGTTTCAGAAACAAATTTGCTGATAGGATCCTGTAAACGTAGTTTATTTTCATCATAAAGTTTCATGACAGCGGGCAGCGTCGCCGTGGTTTTAGTTACTGAAGCAAGGTCGTAGACCGTTTCAGACGTAACTTTTGGACTATTTCCATACTCAAAATTGCCAAATGCACGATCATAAATTACCACCCCATCTTTTACCACCAAAACATAGCACCCCGGATTAGCTTTTTGTCGAATACTTTCCAGCGCAATTGCTTCAATTCCATCGAATTTATCAGAAGAAATGCCAACCTCTTCTGGTGAAGAATACGCCAGTCGCATTTTTTCTGTTTTTTCTCCCGTGCCGACTATAAATTTTCCCGCATCAATAGGCAATTTGCCAATTATTTCTATGCCCCCGAAGATACCTTGAGCCGCACTTTTTTGTGCATTATCAGAATTATCGTATGCCAATAAAACAGCATTTGCCTGACCCGTAGTAATATTAAACTGATCTACTTCGGCAGGATCTGTAAAGAAAACGATGATAGATTTTTTGTTATTGGTTATTCGGTGCAAAGAATCCACATTCTCAGAATTCCGGTTGTGAATAGCATAAATAACAATATCGAAATCCATCAGTTCTTTCTCAATATCAGAAATATTTGCTGTTGAAGAAACATAAAAAGAAGACACATCCGCGTACTTTTTCAGTGTTTTTTGGAATACATTATTGTTTGAAAACCCAATAGAAACCACTGCAATGCTGTTTTTATCCAGTCCCTTTACAGGAATCAGATTCTCTTCGTTTTTAATCAAAGTAAGTGAACCCTCATATAATTTTTGTTGAAGCCATAAAGTGTAAGTTGTTGTTACATTCTGTTTAACAGAGCCAATGTTTATAGGCTTAAAATTCTGTGTATCAATAATATATTTGTAAGTCAGAATTCTCTTCACCTTCACTTCCAGCATTTGTTCAGAAATTGTGCCATTCTCTACCGCAATTTTTACCGAATTAATTTCCCGATCCAAATGTGGAACCCCCAAAAGAATATCGTTCCCTGCCAATAAAGCTTTCACACTCATATTCTGCTGATTAGAAACCCCTTTCATGGCCATACCATCAGTAAAAGTAAGTCCTGAAAAACCCATTTCATTATGAAGTAATTTTTCGCCAATACTGGGAGTCAGAGAAGAAGGTAATCCTTTGGTATTCAGTTCCGGAACATTCAGATGACCAATCATCACACCCGATAAACCCTCATCAACATATTTTCGAAAAGGAAAAAGTTCCACTTCATCTAATCGCGCACTATCATGCGGAATTGTGGGCAAAGTTTTGTGAGAATCTTCCGACGTGTCGCCATGACCCGGAAAATGTTTTGCAACCGACATAACCCCTCCATCCTCTAATCCACGAGCAAAAGCAATTCCCTTTCGCGAAACGTTTTCAGCGTTGTTCCCAAAAGAACGATCACCAATAATTGGATTAGAAGGATTTGTATTCACATCCACAGAAGGAGCAAAATTGACGTGAATGCCCATTTCTTTGCATTGCCGAGCAATTTCTTTTCCGTAAAGATAAATTAAGCTGTCATCTTGAATAGCACCTAACATTCTGTTTTTAGGGAATATCGGAGCATCTTTCAACCGCATTGATAATCCCCATTCACCGTCCAACGCAATAAGTAAAGGTGTTTTAGTAATACTCTGCGCAAAGTTTGTCAGTTCAGCCTGAGTTGCCATCGTACCTTTTCCGAACAATAAACCACCTACTCTTTGTCCCTTAATATAATCTTCAATTCTATTTTTCCAGCTACTGTTATTCTCGACTATCGGCATAAACAATTGCCCCACTTTTTCATCGAGCGATAAGTTATTATAAACAGAATCAACCCAATGTGAGACCAGGGTTGAATTTGCGTTATTAACTAAATTAGTGATTTTTTGTGCCGAAACTGAAATAGAGCAAATCAATATCAGACACAATGATACTATGAACTTTTTCCTCATTTTCTACATACCTTTTCTAATTCCACATCTATTTTACCCACATAAACGCCCCTTCCGTTTGTTTGATGGACCATCACTTTTTTTCCATCCATATTTTCAACAAATTCCGGTTCCTTCATAAAAGTATGACTGTGACCGCCAAGAATAATATCAATATTACGAGATTCCTTCGCCAATTTTAAATCATTTCCAATTCCCAAATGCGATATACAAATAACGATATCACAGTTTTTATTCACCTTTAAATCAGTAGCCAAATCACTTGCTATTTTATAAGGCTGCAGAAATTTGATCCCTTTATACAATTGTTCAGCAATCAATCCCTCCGGTTGAATATTTACAGCCAAAACACCTATTTTAACCCCATCTTTATTAATCATGACGTACGGTTTAATCAAACCATTAAGTTGTGTTCCGTCGAACACATAGTTGCTGCTTATGAATGGGAAGTTAGCTTTTCTAACCACTTTTTCCAGTACATCCAAACCATAGTCAAACTCATGATTACCAATAGTTGCCACATCATATCTCATCAAGTTCATAGCTTCAATTTCTACTTTTCCTTTAAAGAGATTAAAGTAGGGAGTTCCCTGCAAGAAATCTCCTGAATCAAAAAGTAGCACATTCTCGTTGTTCAATCTGATTTGATCAATATATGAAGCTCTTCGAACAACTCCACCCATGTTTGGCGCAGAATTATCTGTAGGAGAAACCGGTTCAATGCGGCTGTGAGAATCGTTTGTATGAAGAATTACAATATTCTTTTGTGCAAATAACGCACCGGTGAATGTTAGAAAAATGAATAAGACTAAATATATTTTTGAATAGCTCATATTACTAAAGAATTAATCTTGAATTGTTATTCTTCCGTCCAGTTTTGACGAAATCTTGTTACCTATTTTTGTTTGTTCACTAATGTAATCAATCATGATATCGCGCAGTGTAATGCCTGTATTCAATCTCTTATCAGCATCTTTCATAGCCTGCATATTATCATTCCCTTCGGCCAGATAATCGAGCGTCACAATCTTGTATAATTTATTCTCATCCAGCGGCTTACCATCAATTGTTACATCCACCAACATTTTGTTTTTTATTGTCAGTCTCACATTTCCTGAGATTCCTGCCCCTCCGATAATTGCGTAAGCATCAAATATTTTTTTTAAGTCCGATCCTTTCAGCTCAAGAAACGTGATGGCATTATCGAACGAATAAATTTCGTAAAGGTTTCCGATAGTCAGTTTTCCTTTTGGCATTGCCGCCCTGTGACCGTGCACATTCATTATTGCCAGATCAGCCCCATTTTCCAGGAACTCATCGCCATAAGCTTTCATCACATCCGACGTAAGGTTGGTGAGCAAGCTCTCTGGGCGTTTATATGTCATATACTCCTCAGATTCTCCAATTACAACATTCATTTCTTTATCCAGATCAACCTTATAAGTATTTACCAATAATTGCATTGGCAAATTAGGAGAACTATCCAAAGTGGAATCCATAGCAACTATTGTTGCGCTCATTTTTGAAATCTGATATTTTGACTTGCAAGAGAGTAGTGTGGCTGCAATAATGAAGATAATAAGAACTTTGTTTTGAATACGAGTAAGGATTTTCATTTTGTACCTATTGATGTTTCGTAAAATAATAATTCAAAAATACTTTTATTTTTCGTAATAATCAATACCAGAAGACAAAATGGAATATTTATTTATGAATCATATTGTGGAACAAAAAAATATTTATATCTTTGCAACCGCTTTGCGCAATCTCTGTCGGCTCGAATCCGTTATATTGCGTTCTCACAACGTTAAACATTAACATAAAGCTCTACAAATTATGGATTTAATTAAAATAGCAGAAGAATCTTTTGCAGGGGATAAGAAAGAGTTTCCCAAATTTAAAAGTGGTGACACAATCACAGTTGCATATCGTATTGTTGAAGGAACTAAAGAACGTATTCAGCAATATCGCGGAGTAGTGATAAAAATTGTTGGTCACGGCGAAACAAAGCGTTTTACAGTACGTAAAATGTCTGATAATATTGGTGTTGAACGTATTTTCCCTATGAACTCTCCTTTTATTGATAACATTGTACTTAACAGTCAAGGAAAAGTTCGTAGAACAAAATTATACTATCTTCGCGCGTTACGTGGAAAAGCTGCACGTATCAAAAAGAAGTTATATTAAAAACTATTTCATTTTGAAAAATAAGAGACTGCCCGCAAGCAGTCTTTTTTATTTTACTATAAAGTGATTATATTTGCATAAATAAGCATGAAAAATGTTTCATAAAACCGAAGGCATAGTTCTGAGCTGCGCGACTTACAACGATAAGTTTTCAATTGTCCATGTTTTTACTAAGGAATTTGGAAATGTTTCGTACCTCTTACCTCGTTCCAAAAGTAAGCATTCAAAAATAAAAACATCCCTGTTTTTTCCATTATCGGTGCTCAACTTGGAAGTTGAACACTTGCCTCTCAGAGAGATACAACGATTAAAAGAAGCTGAGCGTCAATTTCCTCTTTATGAAATATGCACAAATCCATCAAAAATATCCATATCTTTTTTTCTTTCCGACTTTCTAACCAAGATTTTGAGAGAAAGTGAAGGAAACCGGTACCTTTTCCATTTCCTCAAACAATCAATAACTGTATTAGAAAACCTGTCACGTGGATTCGGCAATTATCATATAGCTTTTTTGTTCAGGATGACCGGATATATGGGGATTGCGCCAAAATTAGACAATTATCATAAATCATCTTATTTCGATTTAATGAGTGGTGAATTTGTGGACACACATCCCCTTCATTCACATTTTCTTAATAAATCTCAAAGTCAATATCTGCTCATATTGAGTAGAATAAACTTCAGAAACATGCATTTATTCAAGTTGTCAAGAGTCGATAGGAATATTATCATTGATAATATGCTGATATACTATAGATTGCATGTTTATGATTTCCCAACATTAAAATCGTTGGAAGTACTGAGAGAACTGTTTTAAATGCGTTAATCTAACAGATTATAAACTTGAAAAACAATTAATCTGCCCGAAGTATCAATAGAAAAGCTGTCACCCAAAGATTCGTTCAAAGTTCCCTGCCACCAGTTTGTCAATGCACGGTCGGTCACCTGAAATTTTAATCCTGTTGTTGATATTTCATTGGAATTGATACTGAAAATTGAAATCTTTTCACCCTTATAACTTTCGAATGTTGTATTTGAATTAACCGGTGTGAAGATACCGTAATTAGTCAACATTCTAACATTGGCGATGCTCACATACTCAGCTAAAAGAGAAATATTTCCGATAGTATGATCCTCTCTTTTGCCTGTTCCCCCTATGATGATTATATCTTTTTTCCCTTGTGCAACGCAGAACATTACCGATTTGGTTAAATCATTTGTCTCCTGATCTGGGTTACGGTGCAGAATATGGGCAAAACGCGATTTGTTCTCTTCAGATATTGAATCGCAATCGCCCACAATCGCATCTGGCATTCCGCCTTGCAAAATAAAATCGTTTGCCGCCCCATCGCAACAAACGATGTATGCAGCTTTTTTAAGATATGTCAGCGGAATGTGGTGATGAGGAAATCGTCCGTTAGCAATAATTACAACATATGATTTATTCTCCTTCGTCCAATTGCTTGACGTTGACGATGATTGACTAAGATTTTCTTTGAATTTCTGCACTTATTAGTGATGCTTTATGCGATTAGTCTTTTAAATAATATTCAATTGTACTTACCACGCGCACATTCTTTATGTATGGTGTGTTAGCATCTCTGTCGGTAATAGAAAACTGACCCTGATTGGCACTTTTTATCTTCCCGAGTTTACTGTTAGAATCTTTAGCAAATTTTTCTGCCGAAACTCTCGCATTTTTTGTTGCATCTTCAATCATCTGTGGTTTGATTTCGTTCAGTTTTGTAAACTCATATTGTGTTACATATTGATAGTCTCCACCGGTAACTGCAATTCCTTGTTTTAAAAGTTCTCCTTGTTCACTCATCAATTTACGAACATTATCTACTTTGTTGGATGTTACAGTTATTATCGATGTAATATTATAACGGTATGGTGGCGGGTTGGTATTATAACGCTCTGCTTCCATATCAATCACAACAGGTGCGGAAACACTGATCTCTTCTTCGATAATGCCGTTGGCTTTCAAAAATGAGATGATAGCTTTGTTCTTAACATTTAAATTGTCATATATGGTTATGAGATCATTGCCGACTACTTTAAAGGGCAATGGCCATATTACACGATCGGCAGGAACTTCCATCTCGGCAAGTCCTTTAACATTCACTGCTCTGTCTCGTTCAGAGAATATTTTAATTCCGCTTCTCACGGCTAATCCCATTAGAAGTAGACCTATAGCGATAATCAACGCTTCAAAGATTCTGTTTTTTCCCATAATAGTAATTTGTTTGTTTCATAATTCTGTTTAATTATTAATTAAACAAATATAACGTATTAAAGTTGATTGATTGTTTATTCTTGTTTATTTTCGGTTTTGTTGGAATAATCAATTATTTTGCGTGCCATTCTGTACTCCAAATAAACATCAGTATCAACATATACTTTCATCAGTTTATCAAGTCTGTAGAAAATATCACGTAGCTCTTCAATGAGTACAGAAACAGTTTTATTTTTGGATGAACGTTCAGCGATAAGTTTTTTTGGATCGTCAACAATAGAAATATAAATGTTTGTTTTTGAATTTGCATTGCTGATATCCTGAGTAGTTAACCCATATTCAAGTAAATCGTGTGCAATGTGAGAGATGATATTATTTATTCGAGTAAGTCGCTGTGGAAGAACACTATCCTGCATTTTATTTAGTAAACCTTTGCTGACATTCAATTTGTCGTGAAGAGTTGTATTATTAATATCAAGCGCATAAACACTTGCAGGTCCAGTAACTTTTAAAATGGAGCTGATTGCTTCTGCTTTAGCTTTAACCTTGTCTTGAGTAACGTTAATGGTGGTGATAATAGTTTCTTTACTTACTGTTTCAAGCTGGGATAGATTAGATTCCAACTTCTTCATTTCGGTTTTAATAGCCGAATTATTGATCCAAACGGATTGATAAGCATTCATTTTATTGAATGTTGCAATTGCCATTAGTGAGTAATTCTGATCGGCAGTATTCATGTCTTGACCTGTTTAGGTTCATAAATTTTACTAAAATATTGAATAGTTGTAACATGGGAAAGCTAATTCAGTTAAAGATGCTTAAATTGTGCAATTATGCTGAAGTAGCGCTCAAATTGCACTCATTCTACCTCGGTGATGCTCCCACCATGCTCCCATCATGCTCTCACTATGCTCCGATCATTATTCAGCGATTTTTCCATCATTGTCTCATCATTATTCCGCAATTCTTCGATTAATCTTCCTCTATTCTTCGATCATTCTTCCCTGATTTTTCAACATAAATTCAAATAATCTTTCGAATCTGAATAACCGATTATAAATCTTATCTTCAATTAAATATGTGCCGACTTTAAAAAAGTCTTTATATTTCTGGATTGGATAATTTTTGTTCTTGTATCATCATGCTTTTCCATTTGAAATATCCAAATACAGCAATGATCGCGTAAATTGTATAAAGAATGGCTGTTGGAGTGAGCCCTTTCCAAAAATACAGACCACTTGAAATCAAATCTACGATAATCCATAACCACCATTGTTCAATATATTTGTTCGCTAACATCCACATTGCCAATATGCTAAGGGCGGTTGTCAGACTGTCTCCATATGGTATGGGACTGTCGGTGAACTTGATAAGAATAAAGGCGATAATGGTAAATGACAGTGCAGTAATTGCACTCATTCGGAAAAAATAACGCTTTGGTGTGGTGGAAATGGGAATTGTGTTGTCGGTCGATTCTCCTTTGCTCCATTTTATCCATCCATATATGCCGGCAAAAAAGTAATAAAACTGTATGCCCATATCGGCATAGAATTTTCCGAAATAGTAAATAATTATATATACAATGGGCATAATTACGCCGACGGGCCACAACCATTTACTTGCTTTATACTCGTAATAGATATATAGCAATCCAATAATTACTCCTATTATTTCAAACCAAATGGACTGGAAGAATTGCATTTTTGTTTTTTGTCTTAGAAACTGATGGTCATTCTCAATAAGAAATTTCTCGTGGCTTGTGGATAATAACCTACATAATTGATTGAACTACCGTCCTGAAAAGTATCTGTCGCTGCCCAACCATTCGCTACAAACTCGGAGTTAAACAGGTTGTTTATATATCCTTGTACTGATATTTTTCCAATGGGGGTATCCTGAAACGTATATCCAACAGTGATATTGCTTGCAAAATATGCTTCAATCGATTTCAAATCGTCACTTGTATTGTCTAAATATTGTTTGCCGACATACTTTCCAAATATGTTGAACATCCACGCGGAGGTTGGTTGATAAGTGAGACCGACGACACTAACAATATTTGGAGAGTATGAAATGTTGGTCTTGTTGTATTCTTTTGAAATCTGACCAACCCATTCATAATCATCTGAATTGGTGTATTGATCAAAATAGGCAATGTAGTTCTTGATCTTATTATGACTGAATGTGGCATTTGCATCAAACCTGAATTTTTTAAGGAAGGGAATGCCTGCTTCAATCTCTAATCCGCCGCGATAACTGTCTTTTACATTTTCCATTAACTTGTAACCTACATCGTTAAGTTTTCCTGTTTGTACCATCTGATTGTTGTAGTCCATCAGATAGAGGTTTGCACCAAAATGAATGCCATTATCGTTGTTAAATCTATATCCAAGTTCATAATCAATCATTCGCTCAGGAAGAATAGGAGTTGCATCGGTTCCTTTAGCACCGTCTTTAAGATCGGTACGCAATGGCTCTCGTTGTCCTACGGCTATCGATGCATAAAGTTGGTTTTCATCATCCAGTTGTGCAAACAGTCCTGCTTTGGGATTGAAGAAGTTATAGTCGTAATTTCCATTCATTTCCACAAAGTCTTTATCTATTCCTTTCAGAAAATAATTTATATAACGGTATTGTAAATCGCCAAAAAGAGAGATTACATTGTTCAGCTGGTACTCGCCTTTTGCAAAGATATTGAATTCTTTCTTTTCTCCTTTGTTACGATACCATTCATATTCTTCTGTATTTATGTTCTGATTCCATTTTATCCACGGAAGTTTTCCATAGTGATTACCTGCATAGAAACTGTACATTGCTCCTGCATCTATGTGCAATCGGTCAGTTTTATGAACTAATGAAACATTGCCCACATAAAAATCATTTACCATCAATTCTTGTTTGATAATATCTGAATAGGTATGGGTGATGCCGTCAATTATCTGATTGTCTAGTCCGTAATCGGAGTAATCTTTGTCTTCTCTGTAGTTTTCGTAATATCCATAACCGTGATTGTAATTAAATCCGGCGTTTATTGATAATGCATCGTTCAATTGACGACTATACATCAGCTGCGCAATATTAGAGAAATAGTTATCTGTTTCATTATCATAATATAGCCGATTACCGGCTTCATCATAATACTCGCCTGCCGGATTATATCGACGTCCGTATTCTGAATCTTTCATCTGATCTTCGCTTACTCCTTCCCAGGTAATTCCGGTGTGCTGAATGCCATTGATGTAAACGAGTCTGATCAATTGGTTATCGGTATAGTGGGAGAGGGATGAGTAGAAGTTACGATGGTCGACTTTACCATTACGAATATATCCTTCTCCGGTTTTACGTGAATAGCGGGCATCAAATGAGAGCCCGTTTTTGAGGATGCCGGTTCCACCACTTAGTGTGGAGGAAAAGGTGTTGTAACTCCCTATGGTTGTGGATGCTTCTCCATATGCTTGGGTTCGTGCACCGACGGTCTTCATTGATATGCTTGCACCAAATGCTGCGGATCCGTTGGTGGAGGTCCCAACACCGCGCTGTACCTGAATACTTTGTATCGAATTTGAAATGTCGGGCAGGTTAACCCAATAAACTTCCTGACTTTCGGGATTATTGAGTGGCATACCATTGAGGGTCACGTTGATTCGGGTGGCATCGGTACCGCGGATGCGAAAAGATGTGTTGCCTAAACCTGAACCGTCTTCTGAGAATGCGACTAACGATGGCAAGGTTTGTAATATTGATGGAATGTTTTGCGCGGCATTGCGTTGCTTAATCTCATCTGCCGAAACATCGACATATGTGACGGGTGTTGAGGAACCGGCTCGTGTTGATGCAACAACAACTTCCTCTAAATCAAATTGTTTTAAACTGTCCAATTGCATCTTCTGTGCAACCAAAATTGAACATAGCGCAAATAACACTATGAATGTACTGAATACCTTTTTCATTCACATAATTTTTTATGTGCATAGTTTTACTACACACTTATTTGTTAAATAAAAAAGGGGATTTAATTAAGATAGATACCTAAAAAGATGAAGAACTTATTAAAAGCTCATTGTAATTCCTACGCCGGCATTATCCGGATCAGGTTCATCGGGTATGATCTCAGCCTTTAATTAGAGGCACCCCTATTATCGTTGCAAAGATAATCTTTTTTTATATATTGAATACATATCATCTTGTTTTAACATTTACTTTACACATAATCTTGCAAATTCTTTGTAATTTCGTTAGATTTTATAGCTAATAACTTTATTAAACCAATTGGAGACAATTGAAAAATGACAGACGAAGAAAGAATACTTGCTGAAGAGAAGATGATTGATGATGAATTTCAGGCATTGTTGAATGATTACCTGAGTTCTAATCATCGCAAGAAAGTGGATCTCATTACTCGCGCTTTTAACTTTGCACGTGAAGCGCATAAAGGAACGCGCAGACGCTCTGGAGAACCTTATATAATGCACCCACTTTCTGTTGCACGTGTTATTTCACGGGAAATGGGACTTGGATCTACATCAATTTCATCTGCATTACTGCACGATGTGGTAGAAGATACAGACTTTTCGGTTGAGGATATTCGTCTGATGTTTGGTGATAAAATTGCACAGATAGTTGATGGACTCACAAAGATTTCTCAGGGTATGTTTGGCGAAAAAGTATCTGCTCAGGCAGAGAATTTCAGAAAACTTCTGCTTACTATGTCTGACGATATTCGTGTTATCTTGATTAAGATTGCTGATCGTCTTCATAATATGAGAACACTCTCCTCTATGGCTCCGGCTAAACAGTATAAAATTACCGGAGAAACCATGTACATATATGCTCCATTGGCACATCGGTTAGGACTTTTTGCCATAAAAACTGAACTTGAAGAGCTTTGCTTCAAATACGAACACCCCGACGATTATATTGATCTGACCAATAAAATTGTCCAATCTGCAAGCGAACGTGATCAAATCTATGAGAACTTTGCCATACCGGTAAAAGTGGCTATCGATAAGATGAATATTCGTTATGAGATGAAAGCACGCGTGAAATCTGTTTACTCTATTTGGAATAAAATGCAGAAAAAAGGCATCGAATTCGAAGAGGTTTACGATTTATTTGCCGTGCGCATTATATTTGAGTATGAACCTGGGATGGATGAGAAAAAACAATGCTGGGATATCTATTCAGCCATAACCGATATATACAAAATCCGCCCTGATAGAATCCGTGATTGGGTTAGTCACCCTAAAGCTAACGGATACCAAGCTCTGCACCTTACTGTTATGGGACCGGATGGAAAGTGGATTGAAATACAAATACGCAGTAAACGTATGGACGACATCGCTGAAAAAGGTTTTGCTGCGCATTGGAAATACAAAACGGAGGGGGTAGAGGAGGATAATGAATTGGATAAATGGTTGAAAACCATTCAAGAAATCCTTGCAAATCCTAATCCTAACGCAATTGATTTTCTCGATACCGTTAAAATGAACTTGTTCTCATCCGAGATTTTTGTATTTACACCTAAAGGAGAAATTAGAACTTTACCTCAGGGAGCAACTGCACTTGATTTTGCATATATAATACACACAAGGGTAGGTGATCATTGTCTCGGTGCAAAAGTTAATCATAAGTTAGCACCTTTAAGCCAAGTTTTAAGGAGTGGAGACCAAGTCGAGATACTTACCTCAGAATCGCAATTTCCACAACCTGAATGGCTTAATTTCGTTACTACTGCAAAAGCAAAAACAAAAATCGAGGCTTCATTGCGTCGACAACGAAGAACAATTGCTGAGAATGGTAAAAACATGCTTGAGGATTTGTTTAAAGGACAGGAAATTGATAGTACTTCATACAATAAGATTATGAATTATTATCAAGTAGAAAATAAGGAACTCTTATATTATCTTATTGGTAATAATGAGGTTGTTTTACCTGACTCATTATCTGTCTTTTTCAATGTGAAAGTACCAGTTAAGAAACAGGATAATCTATTTGTAAGGTATATGAAGCAGGCAATGAACGCTATGATAAAAAGCCCTTCTGACCAAAAATACGATGCTGAATCTGAAGATAATAATCTTATAATTGATAGAAAAGCTGTTTATTATTTGAAGGAAGAGAACTTTAAAAAGAATTTTGACGTTCCTACTTGTTGTTATCCTCTCCCTGGAGATGATGTTTTCGGATATATCAATCAAAAAGAGGAAGTTGAAGTTCACAAAAGATCATGTGACAATGGGATGAAACTAAAATCAAGCTTCGGCGACCGTGTCATAGAGGTTTCATGGGGGGATTACAGACAATATTCTTTCATGGCGACGATCGTATTTTCTGGTATTGACCGTATAGGGATTTTGAATACTATTCTATCCAAATTATCTGAAAACATTGTCGTTAATATTCAAAGTGTGAATGTGTCTTCAAATGATGGAATTTTTGAAGGGAAATTAAACGTACATGTTCATAGTGTAGAAGATGTTACATTGCTATGTTCTAAAATAGCAAAAGTGGACGGTGTTACAACCGTCCACAGATCAGAGTTTAAATAATAAAACCTCTATCTATTTCGTTTATTCTTACTGAAAAATAAAGAACTCACTTTTTTTGTTGCAAATGTTATTAGCAATGGTTTAGCTATTTTCCAAATAATTGATCCTATTTGTGAATAACCAACCATTTTTAAACTATTTGCTATTCCAGTCAATCCTGATATATTATTCAGAAATCTCATTGCTGCAAAAGGACTGGTCGATGGTGCCATCATACTCTTAGACGATAAATTGTCTGCGGTACTTGTAAACTTATTCTTTATCGAATTAGTCACACCTTTTGTTAAAAGCATTCCCCAATTGTCAGATAAATACTGAAATTTGTAGGATAATCTCTGGCCGGAAATGATCTGCTCCTCTTTTAATCTTTTCTTTTCAAGTTGGAGTTTTTCGAGCGATGATAATTTATATGTTTTCATTCAATTATATGTTTTACTACCGTCCTCTTCGTCATTTTCAGTCAAGAAACTAACAACCTTGTTTGTAATGGATTTCTTAATTGGCTTCTTTAAAAGTAAAAGAATGATAATAAGTAGTATAGTTAAAAGAGCTACAAGTCCAAATCCAGCCCACATATTCATTAGAATTTCTCCTAAATAAATTGCCAATGTAATAAATGCAAGAAACAATGCAAACAGAATTATACCTGCGAGTATTAAGCTGTAAGTTACTAGTGATGTGGCTTTACTTATTTTTTCGTAAGCATTTAGTTTTGTTAGTTCAATAGTGTTCATGACATATTTTGATACGTCATCCTTGATTTCTTTGAACATTGTACTTGTTTTTTCTTCTTCCATTGTTAAGGTTGTTAACAAAATCAATAATTAATGTGATAATTCCTTTTTAGCAATATCAGCAATATCATCTATATCTTCTTTCAGATCATTAACATCAGATTTACCTTTGTAAATAGCATTTTGAACGCCAACTTTTACTTTATCTGCTAAAGCGTTTGCTTGTTCTAACCATTCTTCTTTTTTGTCTGATGATAAAACATATCCTACAGCAGCACCCAGCGCTAAACCGATGCTTAAACCTAATAGTAATTTTCCGTCTGATTTCATAATTTTAAAATTTGATTGTTAAGAGTTTAGTTAAATTATATTGTACATTGAATATTACAAAGTACTAAGTTTGTCTTTAGAGTAAACGTTGAATTAGTGGGAATTGTTCAACCTTAAAATTAACAATGGTGTCAAAATTCGACAACTTCTCCAAAAAGAGTTGCGGATGTATACTTGTTAATTTTTACTTTAACAAAGTCACCTATATGATTGTTCTTTTTGTCAAATATAACAACTTTATTTTGCTCAGTTCGGCCAAATAGTTGATCATGTGATCGTTTTGAAACACCTTCAACCAATATTTCAAACACTTTTCCCATGTCTCTTTTATTACTTTCTTCTGATAATTTAAGTTGAAGATCGATGATTTCCTGTAAGCGGTGAACTTTCACATCTTCGAGAATATTATCGGATAATTTGTTTGCAGCAAAAGTTCCTGGGCGTTCAGAGTATTTGAACATGAAAGCGGAATCGAAACCCACTTCACGCATTAACGATAAAGTTTCCTGATGATCTTCGTCAGTTTCAGAATGAAAGCCACACATAATATCGGTAGACAATCCACATTCGGGAATAATTCGTTTAATAGCTGCTATTCTATCTAAGTACCATTCTCTGTTGTATTTACGATTCATTAGTTTGAGCATTTTTGAGCTACCCGATTGAACTGGTAAATGAATAAAGTTACAAAGATTATTGTATTTAGCTATCATAGTGAGAGTTTTGTCAGTCATATCTTTAGGATGCGAGGTTGTAAAACGGATGCGCATTTTTGGTGCTTCTTTCGCAACCATTTCTAATAATGTAGGGAAGTCAACCTTCACATTATCATCTTGATATAGATAAGAATTTACATTTTGTCCTAAGAGTGTTGCCTCTCTAAAACCTTTGTCACGCAGGTCGCGTAATTCGTTCAGAATACTTTCAGGTTCTCTGCTTCTTTCTCTACCTCGAGTATAAGGGACAATGCAATATGTACAAAATTTATCACAACCACGCATAATGGAAATATATCCAGAGATGTTTGCACCGCTCAATTTGAGAGGAATCACATCTTTATAAGTTTCCGTTTTTGAAAGCTCAACATTTATAACTTTATTACCCTTCTCGGCAGAACCAACCAGATTTGGCAGATCGAGATAAGCATCAGGACCAATCACCATATCTACATGATTGTTTTTGATCAAATCTGATTTCATTCGTTCAGCCATGCAGCCCAGAACGCCAATAATAAGTTTTCCTTTGCGCTTCTTTTTGAGTGAATTTAAATGTTCAAGACGCTGAATCACACGTTGTTCTGCGTTATCTCTAATTGAACAAGTGTTAATGAAAATGGCATCCGCATCCTTATCGTTATCTGTAAGGGTATATCCATCCATCTCCATAATTGATGCCACCACTTCTGTATCTGCAACATTCATTTGACATCCGTAAGTTTCTATAAATAGTTTCTTATTTGATGTATTTTGTAAATCTGAGTTCATTTCTTTTAAATAGCTTATCAATTAAAAAATACCTTAAACAAACATGCAAAACCAAATATTTGTAAATACTGTTTGTTTAACATATCTTTGTTACAACTAAAATAGTAAGATATTTTCATAGTTAAGGTTTTGGTTAATAAGACGAGAGGAACTGTGAAGATACACTCAATTTTTTATATTCCAAAACCCAACAATATAGTTTTTTTTTACTACTTTTGTTGAGGTGCAAAAGTAGTAAAAATATGGACATTTCAGATATTATTTCCTTTTTAATTGGTTTTGTAATTATCTTCGGTGGCGTTATATTTGAATATGCCAAACAAAAAAAAGAAGATAAAAATTCAACTGAAAAAGATGAATCGTTACCAACTGTACCTCCTATTGTTTATCAGAATCCAGACAGACAATTTCAACAAAGAACAGAAAGACGAGAAATTCCCGGAAGACTTGAACCTGTAATTGTGAAAACTCACGAATCTGTAGAACGACCTTTAAGAAAGACAATATTTCAGTCGTCATTAGATTTGACTACAGATTATAGCAAATATTCAGATGAAGCTGAAAGAAGTATTTTCACGGCAGACGATTCAATTCCGATGCAACTTGAAGACCCTGACGCCCCCGATGAAATGTTTCGTCGATCTCATCCTTTAATTCAATCAATTAGAGGCAATGGAATGGAAGAATTAAAGAAAGCCGTTATTTACTCAGAAATACTCAAACCGAAGTTTTAAGAAAAAACCAAACAATAAATAAAAATTATAGATTAATATGGCGTTAAATTATGTAAGTGCGCAAGAAGCTGCAGCCCTTGTTAAAAACAATGATAATGTGGGATTCAGTGGTTTTACGCATGCCGGTTGTCCAAAAGTTGTACCGGCAGAAATAGCTAAACTTGCCGAAGCAGAGCATGCAAAAGGCAATCCCTTTAAGATAGGTGTTTTTACCGGAGCATCAACAGGTGATTCTATCGACGGATCATTATCAAGAGCAAAAGCAATCAAGTTTAGAACACCTTACCAGACAAACACAGATATGCGTAATGCCATCAACAATGCAGAGATTGAATATTTTGATCTGCATTTATCTCAGCTTGCGCAAGAAATTCGTTATGGATTTCTGGGAAACATTGATGTTGCGATAATAGAAGCATGTGATATCAGTGAAAACGGAGAAATCATACCAACTACCGGTGTAGGTATCAGTCCCACCATTTGTCGTTTAGCTAAAATAGTAATTGTAGAGCTTAACAAACAAGTTCCATCAAGTTTAAAAGGCATTCACGACTTATATGAATTAAAAGATCCCCCATATCGTAAAGAGATCCAGATCTTCAATATAAATGATAGAGCTGGGAAGGAATATATTAAGGTAGATCCTTCAAAAATATATGTAGTTGAAACAGATAGAGATGGTGAAGGAAGTGGATTTGCTCCTGTAGACGAGATTACAGCTAGAATTGGTCAGAATGTAGCCGACTTTTTTGTAGCTGAAATGCTAGCCGGTCGCATTCCAAAAACATTTCTTCCCATTCAGTCAGGAGTTGGGAACATAGCCAATGCTGTTTTGGCAGCTATGGGAAGCAACGAAAAAATTCCACGTTTCAATATATACACAGAAGTAATTCAAGATGCAGTTATTGACATGATGCAAAAAGACAATGTTTCATTAGTAAGCGGATGTTCTTTGACTGTCAGCAATAAAGTATTACATCAGGTTTTTGACGACATCAATTTCTATAAACAAAGAATGGTTTTACGTCCTTCTGAAATCTCAAATAATCCAGGTTTAGCTCGTCGTTTAGGCATTATTGCTTTAAACACCGCGATTGAAGTCGACATATTTGGGAGTGTAAACTCTACACATGTGAATGGAATCAAAATGATGAATGGAATTGGAGGTTCGGGTGACTTTACTCGCAATTCATATCTATCCATTTTCCTTACACCATCAACAGCTAAAGGTGGCAAAATCAGTTGTATAGTGCCAAAAGTGACACATGAGGATCATAACGAGCATTCTGTTAAGATTATTGTTTCAGAATACGGAGTTGCCGATTTAAGAGGCAAAGGGCCACGTCATCGTGCAGAAGAACTGATTGAGAAATGTGCCCATCCCGATTATCGTCCATTACTGCATGAATATTTAAATAGAGGGATTAAAGGTCACATTCCTTTTGATATGTATTCTTGTTTCGCTTTCCATAAAGCATTTCAGGAAACAGGAAGCATGATAAATGCAGACTTGTCTATTTAATAAATAAGATAGTTTAAATATAAAGGGCAATGCATATGCATTGCCCTTTTTTATGTCTATTATTTAGATGATTTGCTTGAGAAAAAGTGTAAATAATGTTAAAAATTCACCGTGATTTAGTAAGAGTCTTGAGGAAATATAGTGAGAGCATAGTGAGAGGAAGGTGAGAACATCAAAGGAGGTAGGTTGTTGTTAAAAAATATTAATAGGGATTTGTTTCTCGTTAGCAATCTGTTCAATAGTTTCTTTTATTTGATCCGAGACATCAAGACTAAAATGCGCAAGTATAATCTCGTCAGTTTCTCCATTTTTAAGATTAATAATATACCTGATTGTAATTTCCTGAATCGATTGAATATTATCCCAGTAAATGGTTTGCACTTTCGAATTCAAATCGGGTTTGAGCGAAATTTTTACCTCATCAATTTTCACAAAAGCCTTTCGGAAAGCCACTCCAAAACCTTTCATCATAAAAGCCAAGCCAAGCACTGCAAAGAAGATCAGATATGCCCAGTCGAATCCATCAAATCCCTTTTCGTCCTTTCCGCTTTGCAGAAAAAAATAGATTCCAACAACTAAGAACATTCCACCCAGTGTAAACGCAGTGTATGAGTTAATATCTTTCTTGTTTAAGTTTATATTTAGTTTCATAATAATTGCATGTAAAAGAGGATGACCAATCAATTAAAAAATCTTATTGTTTTACAGTTTCCTTTTTATTAACCTTAGCTTTCTCTATAAATTTTTCTGCATTGGCATCCGTGATACTTTTCAATTCAGCCTGTAGTTTTTTGATTTCCAATCCCTGGTTTTGAATTGTTATCAGCAATGAATTCAATTCTTCATTATCCACACTATCAGGATATTCCGATTTGACACGTCCAATAAAATCACTCAATACATTCATATAATTATTAAAAGCATCATAAGGCGTTGAATACGGGCTAAACTGACTGTGGACCGCCCCATCAGAAAAATGTTTAGTCGACATATAATAAAAGTGATCACTTGTTTGAAGATAGTTCCAATCCTGTTTCAATCTTCTATTGTTTGACATTCTAACCCTTTCACCAATACTATATAACGTGTCAAAAGCCCCCTTTTGAAGAGAATTACCCAGCCAAGCACTCAAGTCTCGTTCCTCATCAGCCCACGAGATAGGATTAGGCACAGTTATTGAGCCAACAGGTTTATATTTTCCCAAAATATCTGCAGGAGTTCCAAACTTTATTCCCTTATCTATTGCAAATCGCGGTAACGCTTTCATAAACTCAAAAATCCCTGTATATGCAGCCTGAATATTTCCAAGCGTTTCATAATTCATAAATAAGTTAATCACATTTTCATTCTCAGGAGTATTTGTAATCCATGACACAAATTTGTCGGCTGTCAGCGGGTATTCGCTCCAGTTGTAGTTTGAAAAACGGAAAGCAATATCATCGCTAAATTTTGAGTTTTTCATCAAAATCTTCAAATTTGGTTGAGTTTCAGATTGATATACATAGTTAGGGCTTTTCCATCCCAAAATATGTTTAGCCCCTTCAGTGAGTACTTTATCAAAACCCAGTTTATAGATCATTTCACCGATTTCATCAGAATAAATCAGCTCCGTGTTACGAAAAGTTTTAGGTTCCTGTCCAAACAGGAGTTTTATTTTGTTGCTATGAAATTTCACTTGCTCAGCAAATTCTTCAGGATCAACCAGTGAAGATAACGAATGAGCATATGTCTCTCCCAGTATTTCGACATGTCCTGTTCTACTCAGTTCTCTCAACCCATCTATTACCTCAGGCGCATAAACTTCGAGTTGTTCAAGTGCCACTCCCGAAATAGAGAATGCCACTTTAAATTTCCCCTGATATTGATTTATCAAGTCCAGCAACAATCGGTTTGCCGGTATAAAAGATTTTTGAGCAATTTGCTGAAGAATATCTTCATTTGAAAAGTCATCATAATAATAATGATCCTTTCCTATGTTGAAAAATCTATACCTTTTCAAGCGAAAAGGTTGATGTATTTGAAAATAAATGCAAATTGTTTTCATATATTTTTGTCCTTTAAGTTCTGTTTTTTTTCAATTAATTAATGTACCAAATTATCATAAATCTTACGGATTTTCAAGCCTGCATCTTCCCATTTGATATTATCAACTTCTTTTTTCCCCTCAGTTTTAAGATAATCCGACATGGTCGGATAGGTACAAATTGAATAAATGGCATCGGCCATTGCTTCTACATCCCAGTAATCCGTTTTTATCACATTTTCCAGAATTTCTGCACAACCCGATTGATATGAAATTATGCTTGGCACTCCGCATTGCATTGCTTCAAGCGGCGAGATTCCAAATGGTTCTGATACAGAAGGCATTACATAGACGTCGCTCGACTTCAGCATTTCATAAACCTGTTTTCCACGCAAGAAACCTGTAAAATGAAACTTGTCAGCAATTCCTCTGTCGGCCACCAGGCGGATCATCTGATTCATCATATCTCCACTCCCGGCCATTACAAATCGAATATGTTTAGTGTTCTTAAGAACCTGAGTAGCCGCATCAACAAAGAATTCAGGACCTTTTTGCATTGTTATGCGTCCAAGAAAAGTCACCACTTTTTCTGCAACGCCCGACAATCTTTCAATCGACTCAATTTCAGGATCAAGCGGATCAACAGCATTGTGAACAGTCGTCACTTTTTCGGGAGGTTGATTATAATTCTCAATCACCGTCCTTCGTGTAAGATTGCTCACGCAAACGATATGATCGCAGTGATCCATTCCATCCTTTTCAATATTGTAAACAGTAGGATTTGGTTTGCCTCCGCTTCGATCGAATTCCGTTGCGTGTACATGAATCACAAGCGGTTTACCCGTAATACTTTTAGCGTGAAGACCAGCAGGATAAGTCAGCCAGTCGTGCGCATGAATTATGTCAAAATCATAAGTTCGTGCAATCACTCCGGCAACAATGGAATAGTTGTTTGTTTCTTCCAATATATTTTGAGGATATCGTCCAGAAAACTCCACACATCCTATGTCGTTGGTATGTATATACCTAAAATCCGCATAAATATGATTCCTCAAGTCGAAATAATCCTTTGGATTCATATAATGTTCGTAGCGTGATTTCACAGCATCCCACTGAACATCATGCCAAACAATGGGTGTGCTGTTTGCGCCAATTATTTTAAGAAAACTCTGATCCTCATCCCCCCACGGTTTTGGGATTACAAAAGTTATTTCCATATCCCCTTGCATTGCCATTCCTTTAGTAAGACCGTAACTTGCTGTGCCAAGGCCTCCTAATATATGGGGTGGAAATTCCCATCCGAACATTAATGCTTTCATCTATTTCTAATAAAGTTACAATTCATATATCCTTTGTCTCATAAGATTCCATTATACGTTGTGCCCGCAGTAATTCTGCAACACTCATTGCAAAAGAATATCCACCTCTGGCAATAAAAGGCGGGTTTGAGTCATATAATTCTGAGATAGTGCCGATACAATCATTTTGCATCTCCCCTTCAATTCCCACCATTATTCTGTCGACAAGCGACAACCCGCTCTTGTGAAAAACTTTTAGATAGCCTTCAATATACGGACCAAACAACCATGGAAAAGCCAATCCATTAAAGTAAGCGAATTGTTTTTCGTTAATGGAACCAGTATAATGAGGTTTAAAATTCCCGCTTTTTGGGCTCAAAGTACGAATGCCACAAGTTGTGAGTAATTCTTTTGTGACAAAATCTATAATAGTTTTCTTTTGTTTTCTTTCCAGAGGCGAATAATCAAGAGACACAGCAAAAATCATATTTGGACGAACATTCGGATCGCAATAATGCCCATCCACATAGTCGTATAAATATCCAGCATCATTTAAGAACGTTTCCACGAAAGATTTTTGAACCTTTTCGCTCATGTCCGTCAATTTGTCGATCATAGAACCGTTTTGTTTGTCTAAGGCCAATTCTTTCGCAAACATTAATGCGTTGTACCATAAAGCATTAAATTCGACCAAGAATCCCGACCGAGGAATCACCGGTTTACCATCAATAGTGGCATTCATCCAGCTCACAGCGACGTTCTTTCCATTCGTGTACAACAATTCGGTAGTCTTATCCACAAACAAGTTTGTATGCTTATTAGCTAAAATATATTTCAATATTTCAATAACAAAATCGTTATAATTTTTCTGTTTGAATGCTTCATGATTCTCGTTCCAATATTGCTGTAACGACCAGATTACCCATAGCAAAACGTCGGGATCTTCTATTTGACGAATCACATTCTTCAGCGGTCGTTTCTCCATTAAATCCCTTAAATGAGGGATGGCAGAATCCATGACGGCTTCAAAATCATTTAACTTACCAATAGCGATTGTGCTACCAGGCAGTGCTATAAACTGATCACGTGCCCTAACTTTAAACCAAGGGAATCCTGCAATTAGGTAACATTCACCATCTTTTGGTCTGAAATAGAACTGGTGACACGAATTCTTCAGACAATTATATAAGTTCGATCTTGGTGTACGTTTGTGGAGTTCAAAGTTGAATTCATCTGATAGCGTATTGGTATCCACTAGTATATCTCCAGCAGAGAAAATAATTTCTTCATCTTTAGCTATTGACATTTCAAAATATCCCGGCACATATAAATCTTCCTTATACGTATCACCTTTTTGTTGATCTTGTAAGTATTCAACACCTCTATACCAATCGGGATGATAAATGAACTCCGGTTTTTTGTTGAATTGCATAAAAAGTTCAGGATAACCAAAATACATGCAAGTACTGATCCCATTTTCTACTTCGAGGTACGAGCGGTCTACTCTATCATTTTCTTTTGTCAGCTTTGATATGTTTCTGAATGCCAGAAATGGTTTGAACCGAAGGGTTGTAGGCGAATGAGCATCTATTAATGTATATCTGATCATTAATCGGTTCTCTTTCGACGAAAACATTATCTCCTTTGAAAGAACAACTCCTCCAACACGATAAATGGTTTTTGGTACACTGTCACAATTAAATTCTCGAATATATTTATGTCCGCGTGGACTATAATTATCTCCGTTATATTTATGGATACCCAGATTAAATTCTGCACTATGTTGAATCACCGTTTCATCAAACGACGAAAGTATAAGATGATTTTCATCATCAATAAAGGGGACCGGCATTACCAGCAGTCCTTGATACTTTGAAGTATTACACCCTGATATGGATGTGTTCTGATAAGCTCCTCTTCTATTAGTTCTTAAAACATTTCTGTAGAGTGAATATTCGAGGTTTATCAACTGACTTTTATCGAATTTAAGATAACTCATATTCCACTTTATTTATTATGTTTTCAATTGTTCCGAAAGGTAAAAAAAATTAAGATAGAAACCAAAAATCGAGATGAATTTTAATACTATTCAAAAAGCCTTTCTGATAAACGCTTGTGTACATTTTTTAGTGTGACCGTAAATTCTTTTTTACTGTTTCCTATATTTTTATATTTTTGTATTCATTATAAATAATAATCGTAAGTGGATATGAAAAAATTAATTAGAGCAGCTGTTATTGGTTATGGAAATATTGGCAAATATGTTGTTCAATCAATCCAATCTTCACCAGATTTTGAACTGGCGGGTATCGTTAGAAGAAATATTAATAATGTCCTTCCTGAATTATCGGGATATCATGTAACTGATTCAATATCTGAATTATCTAATGTAGATGTGGCAATCTTGACAACACCCACAAGAAAAGTGGAGGAGTCGGCCAAACAATGTCTTGCGCTGGGAATCAATACTGTTGATAGTTTTGATATTCACTCACAAATTCCGCAACTCAGAAAATCGCTCGACGAAGAGGCAAAAAAGCACAATGCTGTATCTGTTATTTCTGCCGGTTGGGATCCGGGAAGTGATTCAATAATTAGAACACTGATGGAGGCAATGTCGCCTAAAGGGCTCACATACACCAATTTCGGTCCCGGGATGAGCATGGGGCACACTGTGGCTGTGAAAGCTGTAAACGGTGTAAAAGATGCCTTGTCAATGACAATACCATTGGGAACAGGCGTTCATCGTCGCATGGTTTATATTGAACTTAAAGATGGGTTTTCTTTCGATGAAGTTGCAAAAGCGATTAAATTGGACGACTATTTTGCACATGACGAAACCCATGTGTTTCAGGTAGAAAGTGTTGATGCTCTTAAAGATATGGGGCATGGTGTAAAGATGGAACGCAAAGGTGTTTCGGGGCAAACACAAAATCAATTGTTCAGTTTTGAAATGCATATCAATAATCCTGCACTCACCGCACAAGTTTTAATTTGTGCTGCACGTGCGGCTATCAAGCAAATGCCTGGTGCTTATACATTAATTGAAATTCCGGTAGTCGATTTATTACCTGGTGAGAGGGACGAATGGGTTAAAAAATTAGTTTAATCGCAAAAAAAAGTCCTATCTTTGTAACAAATCAATTAAAATAACCAATTTATTATAATCCTATGTTATTATCTGTCATCTGGAATGTTAATCCTGTAGCTTTTTCAATTTTAGGCCGCGAAATTCGCTGGTACGGAATTTTATGGGTCATTGGTTTGATTGTGGCTGTTTACATAGTTGAGCGTATCTTCAATAAAGAGAAACTCCCTGAAAAATGGTTCGATTCACTCTTCATCTATTCGATGATAGGAATAATTGTAGGTGCAAGGTTGGGACATTGCTTGTTTTATCAACCTGAATTTTATCTGGCTCACCCAATAGAGATTCTAAAAATATGGGAAGGCGGTCTTGCCAGTCATGGTGGTGTTCTGGGCATAATTATCGCGGTGGCTCTTTATTCAAAATATGTGAATCATTTGCATGTAAACTGGACTTTTGACCGAATGATGGTGCCAACGGGATTTGTTGCCGGATGTATCAGGTTGGGCAACCTCATGAATCATGAGATCTATGGAAGTCCCACCACCGAGCCCTGGGGTTTCAGTTTCATTGAAAATATAAATGAATGGATGGCCGGTGCTTCGGCTATTCATGGACCTGCTTCTCATCCTACTCAGATTTATGAGGCATTGGTCTATTTTGTTGTGTTCAGCATCACAATGTGGATGTATAATAAGACGAACGCTAAGAATAGAGTGGGTTTAATCACAGGAGTTGGTATAACAATTATTTTTATTGCTCGTTTCTTTATCGAGTTTGTAAAGCTTGTGCAGGTAAATTCTGAAATTGCAATGCGCGATAATACAGGTTTGGTACTTGGACAATGGTTGAGCATCCCATTCATTTTGTGGGGATTGTGGCTTATCATTGATGCGCTCCGAAAAGAACCAAAAGAAATTAAAACCCCTCAAAGAAAGGTGGTTGCTACAAATACTAAAAAGAAAAAATAATTGAATTAAGTTATTTATTATATGTATAAGTCCCTCCAAATTAAGAAAGGATTATTTTATGTTGGTGTTAATGACCGCTCTAAACAATTATTCGAAAGTTTGTGGCCATTACCAAAAGGCGTTTCTTACAATTCATATCTAATTGATGATGAAAAAGTTGTGCTGTTTGATACAGTCGATATTTGCTATTCGGATATTTACTTAAAAAAAATAAAATCGGTGATTGGAGAAAAGCCAATCGATTATCTTGTGATAAGTCACATGGAACCCGATCATTCCGGTTCTATAAAGTGGTTATTAAGTATGTATCCAAATCTGCAGATTATTGGTAATTCATATACTTGTGATATGCTGAAAGGTTTTTACAGTATCACTGATAAAGTGCAAGTTATAAAAGACAAAGACGAATTATCGGTAGGTGCTAACACCCTGAAATTCTTTCTCACTCCCATGATTCATTGGCCGGAAACAATGATGACATATATTGTTCAGTCTAAATCGTTGATCACCGGTGATGCGTTTGGTACCTTTGGCACATTGGATGGCGGTGTGATGGATTCACAACTGAATCCCGAATGGTATTACGATGAGATGATTCGCTATTACGCCAATATCGTAGGGAAATATGGCTCAGCTGTGCAGACTGCTTATAAAAAACTTGCTGATATTGACATAGAATGTATTTGTTCAACACACGGACCAGTGTGGTCCGAAAAAGAAAATATAGACAGTGTAATTTCATTAACAGATAAATTAAGTAAATATGAGACGGATAACGGCCTTGTAATTGCTTATGGAAGTATGTATGGAAATACTGAACAGCTTGCTGAAATTATTGCTTCATCGGCATCCGACAATGGAATCAAAAATATTGTGCTTCACAATGTTTCGAAATCCCACGAATCTTATATTTTGCGCGACATTTTTAAATACAAAGGTCTGATAATAGGTTCTCCCACATATAATAACGGTCTTTTTCCTCCAATTGAAAACCTTCTTTGCGGGCTGGAAAACAGAGGAGTAAAAAATCACCTCTTCGGATATTTTGGTAGTTTTACCTGGGCCGATGCAACGATTAAAAAGTTTACTGAATTTACTTCTAAAATGAAGTTCGACATAGTTGCCGATCCCTTTAAGATGAAACAGTCGCCTGATGATTCGGTTGTTGAACAGGCAATAAACCTTGGAAAATTAATGGCAGAACGTTTGAATTCAACTATTTATTAAAAAATCATATATATGAGACTAATCATTCAACCAAATTCTGAGCAAATTGCTCAATGGTCAGCAAATTACATTGCTGCAAAAATTAACAAAGCTAATCCAACAGCTGAGAATCCATATAAATTAGGTCTTCCTACCGGTTCATCACCATTAGGAACTTATAAAGCATTAATCAATTTATATGAAAGAGGTTTAGTTTCTTTTGAAAATGTAATCACTTTCAATATGGATGAATATGTAGGACTTTCCGAAGATCACCCTCAAAGTTATCATACATTTATGTGGGATAATTTCTTCAGCTATATTGATATCAAAAAAGAAAATGTTCATATCCTCAATGGTATGGCAGCTGATTTAGACGCTGAGTGTCAAGCTTATGAAGATGCTATTACAAATGCCGGAGGAATAGATCTGTTCCTTGGTGGTATTGGTCCGGATGGACATATTGCTTTCAATGAACCAGGGTCGTCACTTACATCTCGCACTCGTATAAAAACACTGACTACCGATACTGTTATCGCCAATTCACGTTTCTTTGACAATGATGTGAACAAAGTTCCTAAAACAGCTTTAACCGTTGGTGTTGGCACAGTGTTAGATGCCAAAGAGGTGTTGATTTTGGTTAATGGTCACCATAAATCTCGTGCATTGTATCATGCAGTTGAAGGTGGAATCACTCAAATGTGGACTATCAGCGCATTGCAATTGCATAAAAAAGGAATTATAGTATGTGATTATGATGCATGTTCCGAATTAACAGTAGGTACTTACAAGTACTTCCTGGACATAGAGCATGATAATTTAGATCCACAATCTTTGCTCTAATAAATTAGGCTAATTTTTTCAAAATATACTGTTCCTGCCGTCGTATACAATCTGTTGTATGCGACGGTTTTTTTCTTTTTAAGACCCGTTTAGTTAAAAATGCTAAATGCTTTTTCTTTATTCTCTTTCAATTAATTTTTTTTGATAAATACTTTAAAATAAGTTTGTTTATGTCAGATAAATTGAGTAAATTGCATTAAAATTAATCAATTAAAGACACAATGAAATCAAGTTCTTATATCTTTTTATTCTTAATTTTAATATTTTTTATTGGCTTTTTAGCTGTTCTTTACCAATTGCTGAAAGTTAAGAAAGACTACAAATTCTTGTTAAGTCTGGAAGAAAGGCATACTGAAACTTTTAAGTATTTAACTCACGAATTTCGTGCTCCACTCACAGTTATTATCGGTTTGATTAAACAATTGAAAAAAAATGAACATATTTCACAACATACTTTCGACACTTATCTGAGCATGATTGAGCAACAGGGACGTAACTTGACTGACCTTACAAATCAGTTATCGGATACATTGATTATTAAAAATTCTTTGAATGAGGTTGAATGGAAAACTGGTAATCTTGTGGTTTATGTTGAAATGATTGCTGAAACTTTTCAGGTCTTTGCAGCTCAAAAAGATATCGATCTTATTTTCTTTAGCAAAGAACCTCAAATAGAAACGGATTTTGTTCCTTCATATATTAATAAAATATTTCGCAATCTGCTTTTTAATGCCATAAAATACAGTAACGCAGGTGACAAAATTTCTCTTGTAATAGAAAAAAGTAATAAAAGCAAAGAGAATATAATTATAAAGGTTATTGATCAGGGAAAGGGAATTGACAATGAAGCTCTTCCGCATATTTTCGATCTTTATTATAAAGACAGTTCTAACGGAAAAAATGCAGGAACAGGTATAGGACTTGCGCTTTCTAAACAATTGGTAGATATCCTGGATGGTAACATCAGTGTGGAAAGTAAATTGGGAATGGGCTCAACATTTACGGTA
This sequence comes from Dysgonamonadaceae bacterium, assembly GCA_041672395.1. Classification (GTDB taxonomy): domain Bacteria; phylum Bacteroidota; class Bacteroidia; order Bacteroidales; family Dysgonomonadaceae; genus UBA5287. Next base: position 57,614 of record JBAYZS010000010.1, read on the forward strand.
GAACTCCCTATTGTTCACAACGATAAGAAAATATTTTCTTATTGGTTACCGAAAAATAATAATGTTCATATAAAACCTGAATTTGAGATTACTTATGAAAAGAATTTTTCGCTTCCTGCGGTTGAGATGAATGAAAATGATCCACGCGACATTCTTTTAATTGCTGAAGACAATAAGGATGTGGCATATTACATTAAAGAGCTATTCAGTCAAGAGGAATACAAAATTCTTCATGCTCGTAATGGTGATGAAGCTTTAATACTAGCAAACAAATACATTCCGGATGTTGTGATAACGGATGTTCTTATGCCCGGGAAAAACGGAATGCAATTATGTTCAGAAATAAAAAGTTCGCAATTGTTGAATCATATTCCAGTAATCATGCTTACTGCTCTTATATCAGAATCAGATGCAATGGATGGATTTAAATCCGGTGCCGATGTGTTTCTTCGTAAACCGTTTAATTCTGATGAACTACAGATGCAAGTTAAAAAACTGGTTTCTAATAAAAAACTTTTAAAAGATAAATTTAACAGGACGGTTATTAAAAATGAAGGCATCAAAAGCACTAAAATAATTAATCAAGATTCTAATTTTCTTCAGCGAATTAATGATATTCTTTACCGTGAAATGAAAAATCCGGATTTCAAAGTAAATAATTTGGCTAACGAACTAGCTATTAGTACGTCGCAACTTAACAAGAAAATAAATGATTTCACGGGTTATTCCAGCTCTGTTTATATTCTTCAGATAAAACTGGCTTATGCTAAAAAGATCTTATCAACTTACGATAAAAGTATTGGTGAAGTGGCTTCAGATTGTGGGGTCTATGATGTAAACTACTTTTCCCGGGTATTCAAAAAGTACACCGGTCTAACGCCATCTCAGTATAAACATAGTATTCAGAATTTAGCAAATTCATAGTACTTTTTAATCTTGTTATTTTTCACGATTTTTTATAAAATATAGTTGCACGTTGTCCTTTTTATACTAATTAATATGACCTTTTATATAATGATAAACATGAATTTAGCACAATCAAGGCATTGATATACAGATATATAAAATAGTTTCAGATAACTTTAATGCTAATACCTTAAAACGTTAAAGAGTAATCAATGCTAACGATTATCTTTAAAATGCTAACAGTCAATAAATCATTCTCATAAATTTGTGACTAATAAATTTATTGTCACGAACTGATGCAAATAAAATTCCATCAAGACAGCGATTAGATTTTGATACAGAGTGCATTAGAAAGTCAACCGTTTCTAAAATAATTGCATCCGCTCAAAGAATTTATTCGGTACGTAACAAAAATGAAATATTTTACTTGAAAAAGCATTATTTCGCTCATTATTAGTGGTTAAACAAAAAAAATAAAAAATTAATGAAGTTATTTAACTAAAAAATACCTTTTTAAACTTGTGCTTATGAAATATAAATTAATTCAAAAACCAAATCCTCTTGAACCGCAAGCCGATAGAAAATGGTATGCCAGTCCTGTGAAAACCGGAACAATCAATAACTATCAATTGAGCAAACAGATAGCCGGTCATTCGTCTTTGACGCGTGGAGATGTAGTTAATGTTATAGAAAACATTATCGATGAAATTCCTAAGTATTTGATGGAGGGATATAGTGTTAATCTTGAGAACTTCGGAACAATGCGACTTTCATTTTCAAGTCAAGGGGTTAATTCACCCGATGAGTTCACAAAAGATCACATTAAAAGTGTTCGCCTTGTATTTACACCATCACCCGAATTCAAACGTTCTCTTAAAATAGCATCTTTTGAAAAAATAAAAGAGTAATAACCAAACATCAATAATCTATTAAAAAAGGGTCGAGATGAATAGTCTGAAGAATCATATGAAAGGAGTAAAAAGCTTGAAAATGGAAAGCCTGATGCTGCATGGGATAGGATTTGTCTCAGGGGATCCAACCATCATGTTTGAGTATCCTTTTTTGCTTCATTCCGGAATGCAGATTAATGTAACTGAACCGGGAAATGTAAAATGGATTTATATGATGCTTCCGCTTACTAAAGGGAGTCTGATTAAAGAAATTGAAATTTCCTGTCATTGTTCTGATCTGCTAAGCAGAATTACACATCTTCGACTTGTGGAACAAAGTGAACCATTTACATCAAATTTAGTTCATAACGAAATTATTGAAGAGGAATGCTTTCATACTAATTTCTCTAAAGTTCATTCAAATTGTAATGTAATAGTTAACAAAAGCATACTTCTTAAGCTTTGTCTTAATTTTATTGATACCGACGATACAATTAAAATTGGTTCTGTTGAAGTAAAATATATTCCATGTTACAAACAAATGGAAGATATTGAACAAATAGAAGAAAGAGATCGATATCTAAAACAAATTGAAAGACAAAAACAAGGGAACCATAAACCGAATAAAACAAATGCAAACTATTTATCAGTTTTTTTGCGGTCGGTTTTTTCAAACAAATTGAAGGAGAAACATACATAAATAAACAAACTCCAATTGTAAATATTCTAAATTAATTATTTTATTATTAAATTTTTGGTCTATGAAAAAAAGTTATTTCTTTAAGTTTTTTGTCATTGCAGTTATAGCTGCTTTTGTGACAATAACATCATGTAAGGATTATGATGATGACATCAACAAGTTAAACACTGCGATTGATGCATTGAAAACTGAAGCTGTTGCTAAGTCTGAACTTACAGCACTTCAAACGCAATTAGAAGCTTCTATAAGCGCTGTACAAACTGATTTGACTGCTGCTAAAGCAAGGTTGACTACTTTGGAAACCAACGGCGCTACAAAAGCTCAACTTGATGCTGCAAAAGCTGAAATTTTGGCTGCTACTGTAAAACTAGAAACTTACAATGCATTTAAAACTTCAGTTGATGCTGATTTAGTTAAACTAAAAGCTGATGTAGCAAAAGCTGCTACAAAAGAAGAATTAGCTGCATTGCAAACGCTGCACAATTCTGATTTAGCAACGTTAAGGCTAGAAGTGGCCGCACAAATCGCAAACTTAGAAGCAGTTTTGAAAGTTGATATTTTAGCAAACAAAACTGAAATTGCTGCTGTAAAAGCTGACTTGCAAGCTAAGTATGACGAGCTTACTGCTCAGATGGCTACTTTAAGAACAGATTTGGATAATTTAACTGCTAATTTAGCTGCATTGGATCTAAGAGTTACAACCGTTAGACAAGAAATGGTTACGGCTATCAATGATCTTGATGATGAATTAAGTGGTTTAATTTTTGATGTTTATAACAGTCTGGATAAGAGGGTTACAGCTCTTACTTTCATTCCTGAATATACATCAGAAGATGGAACACCTCAGATTGTTGTTAGAGGTATCACAGAATGGGCTGGACCAAAATACAGACCATCAGGTACTCCAAAAACAAGCGTATATTGGGACGAAATCCAGGAAGATGGTGTAATTTACAAAGGTATCACAATTTTGAGATACAATGTTAGTCCTTCAAATGCATCAATGAGTGATTTTGAGATTGCAAACTTGTTGAACCAGACAACACTTGTTAGAAGTATGGATACAAAATCTGATTATGTTGTATTGTCAGGTGATGCTACTTATGCTAATGGTGTATTAAGTGTTCCAGTTGCTGTTGAAGTTAATTCTTATGATTTAACTGATGGTAGTTGGGGTTGGATTTATGCAGCTAACGGATCAAATAAAGATAACGTAAGTGTTGCTTTGCAAGTAAGAAATCTGAATGCAGAATATGACAATGAAGAAGATCGTTTAGTTACCTCTACAGAATATGTAAAAGCTAATTTTGATCTTTCAGAAGGACGTATCGCATTGAACGAAAAATCAGAGAAAGATGATGGTACCATATTGCCAGTTGACATTACTTTTGCAACTATTGCCGGAGAAAGTTATGCATCAGACATTAAGTTATGGAACGGTAAATCGCAGAGTGGAAATATGACTGACGTACTCGATCATACCATAAATCTTAACGATTTCATTTATGGTGTATTTGATGATTTTTATGGTGATTGGAGTGAAATGAGTGAATTTGGTTTCAATAATCATACATTCAAATTCCGTTTAGTTCCTCTTGGAACAGAAGGTGTTGATCAATCATATGACTATTTGAATTTCAATGGTACAACTGGTGTAATTGGTGTAAAACCTGCCGGAAATACTGTTAATCAAGCTGCTGTAGGTCGTACACCAGTTGTTGAAGTAACTGCACTTGTTAATGGTAAAGTTCATGCTGTAGGATTTATTAAATTAATTGTAACAGATGAATTTGATAATTCTCCAATCGAATTCACTTTCAATTTGCAAGATTTTGTTCTGAATTGCAATGCTACACACCAATTGACCAATGTAGACATTGAAGCTATTGATTTCGATCAGATTTTCAACAATGCTCGCATTCAATTAGGTAAAGACGCATTCTTTACAGAATACAATCAACATCCTATTACTACTGAAATTATAACTGCTCCAGCAGGTGCTTTGGCAAGCCATATTACGTTTACATGGGCCATTGATCCTGAAACTCAAAGCGTTAATTTGTATAACTATATAAAAGGTGAGATTAGCAATCAAGCTCCTGTAGGAACATACGAAGTGAAAACGACTTTGAAATCAAATGGTTACAGACCTGATGTTGTTATTTACTGGACTTTCAAGGTTTTGTTGCCAACGGGTATTGTTCTTACACCAAATCAGGTATTCTATAAAGATGGTGGAATTGTGGTTAATCCGTCAATTTTAGAACAAGGAAGCAAGTCTTCTACCGTTTATGAAACATTGCTGAACAACACCTTTGTTCACAATGAATTAAACTTTGATTTTGGAACTTTACAAGGCAACCAGCAATGTGACGCATTCCTCACTCCGTACTTTGTGTTTACAGGTGTTCC
>JBAYZS010000011.1:0-59337 GCA_041672395.1 Dysgonamonadaceae bacterium
AGTAGAATTCGCCGATAGTATGGGAGTTGATTTGATCAATACTTCGCTTGGTTATAATAACTTTGATGATCCCCAATTAAATCATGCCTATTCAAATCTGGACGGGAAGACAACATTGATGACACAGGCAGCCGACAAAGCCTTTGAAAAAGGTATGATTCTGGTTGTCAGTATGGGAAACGAAGGTAACAAACCCTGGAAATATATGACCCCGCCAGCCGATGCCCGGAATGTTCTTTCTATAGGTGCGATTGGTGTTGACAGTACAATTGCTTCATTCAGTTCATTGGGACCCACATTTGATTTGCGCATCAAACCCGATTTACTTTCAGTAGGCAAAAATACTGTAACCATAGGTCAAGACGGACTAATAGGATCAACAAATGGAACATCATTATCCGCGCCATTTATGGCAGGTCTGATTGCATCATTGTGGTCAATTCATCCCGAGTTGAACAGGTGCGAATTAATAAATATAATAAAACAATCGACCGACCGATATTCAAATCCTGACAAAGACACAGGATACGGATATGGTATTCCTGATTTTGGAAAATCAATGAAAGCCGTATTGCAAACATTAGTATCCAATCAAAAATCCTTTTCAGATAATAACATTACTATTTATCCAGAAGGAGATCAATATATTATAAAATTAATAGATCCACCTTTATTTATAAGAGGTTATTCCGTAAATTTGTTAGGTGAAAATGGTGAATTGATAGATAAACTCATGTTCGACAATCAGAAGATGGCCCACTTTCCCAAATCAAAACTCAAGGAAATGCGTGAGGTATATTTTGTTGTAAATTCACCAAGAAATCAGCAAACAATACGCATAAAATTATAGATAGAATGAACGATTCCTCAATGACATTATCTGAGCTCAATTATCGAGTCAAACTGTCGATAAACAGTCAGTTGCCCGACACGTATTGGGTGCGAGCTGAAACCAGTGATGTCAGACGCAATCAAAACGGTCATTGCTATCTGGAGTTTATAGAAAAAGATCCAGTTTCTCATACAATAATTGCCAAAGCAAGAGGGGTTATTTGGTCTAGTACATTTCAACTTTTATCAATTTATTTTCAAGAGCAAACTAGTCAGCCTTTTTCATCAGGACTAAACGTGATGGTGCGTGTATCGGTGGAATTTCATGAACTTTACGGATATTCATTAAATGTTGTAGATATAGATCCCGTTTATACAGTAGGAGATATTGCCCGAAACCGGCAACTGGTTCTAAAACAACTTGAAGAAGATGGCATTATTACTCTGAATAAAGAATTGCTTTTGCCTGAGTTAACTAACCGTATTGCTATAATATCCTCACCCACAGCAGCTGGTTATGGTGATTTTTGTGATCAGCTAGATAAAAATCCTTACGGAATAGTATTTTATCATAAGCTGTTTCCTGCTAAAATGCAAGGAGAGCAAACCGAATCTTCCATAATTGAAGCATTAGACAAAATATATGCTTATCGCGAACTGTTTGATTGCGTGGCAATTGTAAGAGGTGGAGGAGCTACATCTGAACTCAATTGCTTTGACTCGTATGAACTTGCAAGCAATATTGCACAATTTCCGTTACCCATCATCAGTGGGATTGGACACGAGCGCGATATTACGGTAGTTGATTACGTTGCACATACACGAGCAAAAACGCCGACTGCTGTAGCCGAGTTCTTGATAACCAGAACATTGGAAACAATGCAGTCTGTAATTGATTTGAAAGACAGATTAGTCTCAGAAACACAATCACTTGTTCAAGAAGAATGGTCGCAAGTTGTTCTTTTTAGTCGCAGTTTGATTCAGAAGTCCCAGCTCTTTGTCAGTGATAATCGTTCATCGATAGCTCAATTATTTTTGAATTTGAAACATATTTCGAAAGTCCGAATGCAAGATCAAATGCACCAACTTTCAAATAATGAACAATATATTAAAATGGTATCCCCTGAAAATATTTTGAAACGTGGTTACACAATAACATTAAAGAATGGAAAAATAATAACCACGGCAGAAATACCTAATATAAATGATGAGATTGAGACCGTGTTTTGGGATGGTAAAGTTCAATCAGAAGTAATAAATAAGCAATGGAAGAGAAAGAATTAACCTATACTTTAGCAAAAAAAGAACTCGATTCAATAGTTAAGTCAATTGAATCAGGAGAGTTAGATGTAGATTTGCTGACTGAAAAAGTGAAACGCGCGTCAGAATTAATCACTTTTTGTAAAAATAAGCTTACTAAGACAGACAATGAGCTACAGAAAATTCTTGATCAAATATCCTAAAGCGTATGATTCCCGAAAGAAAATTCAGCGTTGTGATAGTTGCTGGAGGCAAAGGTCTCAGGGCAGGTGGAGAATTACCAAAACAGTTTCAGACATTGGTAGATAAACCCATGCTGATGCATACTATAGAAGCCTTTTATCGGTTTGATTACCGAATGCGCATCGTCATTGTTTTGGCCCAAGAAAATGTGTTGTTCTGGGAAAAGCTCTGTAAACAATACCTATTTGATATTCCTCATGATATAGCTATAGGAGGAGACACCCGATTTCAATCCGTGAAGAACGGACTAGCTCTCATTTCGGAAGAAGAGACTGTTGGAATTCACGATGGAGCCCGTCCGTTTGTAACTCAAAAAACAATATCAAATTGTTATAATCACTCATTTGAATCACGTTGCGGAGTTATTCCGGTAATAGACGAAAAAAATAGTGTACGCATTATAGAAGGAGAATTCAGTCGTGCAATTGATCGTTCAACAATAAAGATTGTTCAGACCCCCCAAGTTTTTCCCGCTGGCGAGTTAAAAGCCGCTTACCAAGTACCTTATAGATTGGAATTCACGGATGATGCTACTGTCGCAGAGAGTTATGGTATACCCATTAAGCTAGTAGAGGGCGATTACATCAACATAAAAATAACCACTCCTGAAGATTTTAATTATGCAAGATATAATTTACAAAAAACTTAACGAATAAATGCTTTTTGATATAAAAAGGCTAATAGAAGTAAGAAAATTAACCTAAAACACTTTTTTTATTTTCAAATTGTCAGTTTGTCCAACTAATTTACTATATTTGTATAAGTTTTAACTTCAGTTTTATGGAAAAAATCGATAAGCTTGACAGACAAATACTAGAAATCATTTCTCAAAATGCACGCATACCTTTTAGAGATGTAGCAGAACAGTGTGGCGTTTCTCGTGCAGCCATTCATCAACGTGTTCAGCGAATGATTGAAAACGAAGTGATTACAGGATCGGGATATAATGTGAATCCACGTGTGTTGGGTTATGCAACAAACGCATACATTGGAGTTAAGCTTGAGAAAGGATCTATGTATAAGAATGTGATCCCCGAATTCGATAAAATCCCGGAAGTGACGGAATGTCATTTTACTACAGGCCCATATACTTTATTGATTAGACTCTATGCAAGAGATAATGAACATTTGATGGATTTGTTAAACAATAAAATACAAGAAATCCCAGGAGTTGTTGCTACTGAAACAATGATTTCTCTGAGCCAAAACATTAAGCGAGATGTTTCTATACAAAAAGATTGAAGCTGTAAATCAATAACATACTTATAAAGATAAAATAAAAAAGGCGAAAGTGAAAACTCTCGTCTTTTTTATTGTCGGGATGAGGTGACTCGAACACCCGACCTCCACGTCCCGAACGTGGCGCGCTAGCCAACTGTGCTACATCCCGATTATTTTACTCTCCTTTTATAATCTCTATTTTTGCCTTTAAATTCTTTCTGGCAAACTTCTTCTTAAAGACAGCTATGAAAGTGTTTTAAATCCTACATCCTCTTTGTTAGGCAGCGCAAAGATAATAACTTTTCTGTGAAAATAATAATAAGTTATATTTCAAAATATGCAGAAATTGATGCAGAGTATCTTTTCTCCAAAAGTGAACTTAAAATGTTGGAGATATAAATTCCTCTTATTTACGTGACGCTACCTTATACAGTTGTTGCAGCGAGGGTATTCGTTTGCTCACATGCGGTTTAAAACGAGAGAGTGCAATAGCAATCAAAATAACCACTCCAAAAATCACGCTCCAACCATATAGCTCTTTGAGCGCGGCTACATGCACTGTCGAGATTATAGATCCTAAGTCTGTAGACGATAGCATTAAGGATGGATTAAATACGGAACCTGTCGCCACAAGATGTTTTGTCATAAGCCCTGTCATGGCTCGGTTGTATATGGCATCACCTATTGGAGAGGCTATCCCGGTTCTAATAAATCCTAAGATGCATATCACTTGGAAATAGTATCTAAAAGGCGTAGTGGCTTGTGCATAAACGGTAAGGGAAACAAAAACTACTATATGACCAAACTCAAGAAATATTAATGGGAGATATAATTTTTCAATATTGGTGTTTGGCGTTATTAGAAAATAACTCATTACAATATATATTACTACCGAAAACATGCCGATAAATGCCAAGAATTTGTGTGACCATTTCAATCGGGAGAGTGTGTACCATGAAAATATACCACCTAATAACGCACCGGCAAACTCAAACCATTTGAGCGTGGCGGTGTTGAGCGGATCAAACTGAAGTACAGCTCCTGTAAATCTGTTTTGTAACACATTTTTCACTGAAAGAAGTATCCCCAGAAAAAGAAAGAGAATAAGCAGATTAGGCAAGTTTCTTTTCCTGAATGCGTTAAGCTCCAAAAAGGGATGTCTTATATAAGTCATTCTCCCAATATTGAAGGCAAGTGCTAAAATAGCAATACCTATCGCTCCACGGATATACGGGGAATGAAACCAATCCATCTGTTCTCCATATTGAACTGCGAATATCAATGAAAGGATAAAGATACTCCAGAGAAGCATACCGATCCAGTCTATTCCGTAGAGTGGAATTTTAGGTGCAAAGCGAAACGGGCGCATCAGCACGAAAGCGGTGAGCGTCACAATCAGAAGTAACCCTATTGCCAAGTGATGCAGGTGATGCCAGTCGTAATGATAAATGATATTTACACTTAATATATCAAAGAGATGAATCACTCCCAGTACAGTAACAAATACAAAAGAGAGGAATACGGAGTAGTTGTGTGTCGGCGCTATCTTTGGAAGTAAAGTCGATAAACACTCGAAGGTGCCGAGCAGCCGGAGAAAACCGGCTAAATAATTGAGTATTATCAACAGCGGTGTCGATTCTACATGAGGTATTGCCAAATTACATGCTGCTACTCCTAGTGCAGCAATCATCAAGTTGGTACGGTTCGTGAAACGAAATTTAAGTCGGAAAGCGAGCGGAAAATAGAATGTAATACCTATCAACATCGCATGACTCATCATCTTTGCATCATTCGTCGATATTGAAAGACTACCCACCATATTTGGCATAGCCGGGAAGTAGATACCTCCTGAAAACTGGAACACCAACAGTATCAGGATGTAAATCCAGAAACGAAATTTATCGGGTACCCACTCTTTGAAAGAGTCGAAACGAAAAGTACCTTCATTATTATGTGACATAATTAATAGATTATTTTACATTCCACATTCATGCCCGCACCCAAATGTGATAGCATCTGTTTGTCATTGTTTTGAGTAAAAAGAATCTTCACCGGTATGCGTTGTTCTACCTTTACGAAATTACCTGCAGAATGATCCGGTGATGCAATCGAATATTGTGCTCCGGTAACATTGGAAATGGCGGAAACCTCTCCCTCAAATTTGATGTTTGGAAAGGCATCAATTTCAATATCAACTTTACTTCCTACTTTTAAATTTCTTCTTTGTGTTTCACGGTAATTAGCTACAACCCATATTTCTTCGTTGTTAACCACTGAAAAGAGATTTTTTCCTGGCATAACAAACTCTCCAGTCTGAATGGTTTTTCGCGATGCAAAACCATTGCAGGGTGCGAGTATAACAGTATAAGAAAGATTCAATCTGGCCAGATCGAGGGCTGCTTTATGCACATCAATACCTGCATCATTCTGCCCTAATCGTTGTATCTGTTCTTGCTTTGATAGTTGTGTTGATTGTTTCTGACGTTCCATTGTCTCCATCTTTGCTTTCAACGATTCGTATTCGGTTTTGATAGCATCATACTGTTGACGAGTTACAGCATTCTTTTCTAAAAGATTTTGGTATCGTCCTAATTCATTCTTTGCATTATCAAGCAATATTTCAACCTCCCTAATTCCCGCGTCGGTAACCGAAAGATTATTCTGAGTCGTGGAAATAGTTGTTCCCATCACCGATTTTCCGGTTAATGCATTCTGATAATCGGCTTCTGCTTGAGCTAAATGCAACCTATATTCACTGTCTTCTATCACTACTAGTGTATCGCCCTTTTTTACATATTGAAAATCGTCAAAACGGACTTCTTTTATAAATCCTTGTACACGACTTGAGACGGGTACAATATCCTGATTTATTTGTGCATTATTGGTATACTCACCCCCAACATGGATGAAAAGTGATGAAATCCATCCAATTCCACAAAGGATGAGCGAGATGATAATAATATTGGCTAAGTTTTTCTTTCTTTTAATGTTCATAACTTGATTGATTAAAGTGTTCCGGAGATATATTTTAATTTGTAATAATTGTAGATGATATTTATTTTTGAGTTTACTGTCTGCAACTCTGCATCCAACTTTTGTGAGGTGGCATCTAGTAAATCGGTGATAAGGGCAAGATCGTTTTCGTATCGATAACTTATTACTTTATAATTCTGATTGGCAAGCTCAAGACTCTTTTCCTTGGTTTCCAACAACGAATAAGCTTCCATGAAACGGATATAGGCTGCTTCAGTGGACAGGAAAATGTTTTCTTCTACCATACTTTTTTCATTCACAGCCTTTTGGGTTGCAAGTTGGTGAGTACGACTCTTTTTATCTGTCTTATATAAATTATCTAGATTATACTTTATTCCTACACCTACGGCCCAATAGTTGAAATTCTTGTTAATAGACGGGATATCAATAGTTATTGGACCTATCAGCTGATTTGTAGCAAAAAGGGAAATCTGTGGATAACGCTCTGCGCGAATAATTTTTTCTCTTTGTTTGTTTAACTCAATTCCTCTTTCTGCCATTTTAATAGATGGCGATCTATTGAGTGATATCAACTGCCAATCTTTCCGTGAAACATCTTCCAGCTCTTCACTATTCTGAATGTTGGGAGTAATTGTCGCTGATAGTGGCAAGCCTAATGCAACAGTCAAGTGGTTGTTGAGAATCTGCCTACTGTTATTTAATTGGATAATGGAGTAATTCAGATTCTGAAGCTGCAATTCATAACGGGTGATATCATTTTCAAGTACAGTGCCCTCACTAAATTTCAACCGCATATTTTCGAGAAGACGCTTAGTTTGAATTATATTACTCTCAAAAACCTGTAGCTGATTTTCAATTTTGCATAGTTCCAGAAAGTTGCCAACAATAAGGAAACGTATCTCTTGGCGACTGTTTTCTGTTTGTAGCATTGACATCTGCGATTGCAATTCAGCTACTTCTACACTGCTTTTTATTGCACCTCCGGCAAATATTACTTGTGATGCCTCCAATGAAAAATTGTTGCCAAATGAAGGGATTGGGGCTGAAAAAGAGTGGGAGAAATCACGGTCCATGATGGTGCCGTCTCCGTTATAACTTACTGAGAGGGAGGCTTCAATCGATGGAAGATAAGCGTTTTTGGCAACGTATACACTTGCTTTTGCTTCTTCAGCAGATGTTTTGTAATATTCTATCTTACTGTTGTTCTTGTCTGCAAGTACAAACATTTCCTCTATTGATAGATCTACTTGTTCTTCCGATTGGGCGAAGAGACACTGAAAGGATAGCGACAATGTTAATGACGCTACGAGAAAACATAATTTCCCCATAAAGAATTAGTGATTAAAGTGAATAAATGTTAGTAAAAAATATTGAAAATTGTTCAAAAAAAGTAAACTAGACTCTCCTGAACATCTAAATTATTTGATTAAAGGGATGTTCGTTTCCCCAAATGGAGACAGTAGGTGTACTATCTGTAAAATATTGAAATAGAGTGGTAAAACAGTCTTTTTGTAACATAAAATAATCTTATTTTCATAGCAAAGATACGTAAATTTATGAATTAAACGACATGCATCACTTAGAGAGATGAGTTATAATTAACAATTATTAGCATAAACGAGTTGGCAGCTTTTTGGTAATTTTGATAATAATCAATTGAAGGCGTTAATGGTCTTAATGTCTTCAAATCAGTAAAACTGTAATTACTGTTTTATATACGAATTTATCTTGAATGACAATAAAAATCCTAAGCATGAAACAATAGTATTAAAAAATTATTTACTTTTGTGAAATAGATGCGGCAGTAGCTCAGTTGGTAGAGCATCAGCTTCCCAAGCTGAGGGTCGCGAGTTCGAGTCTCGTCTGCCGCTCAAAATAACACTTATCAATTTATTGGTAGGTGTTTTTTATTTGCTGTTAAATCATTTCGTGCCTACAAATATTGAACTTTTTTCAATAACGTTTGACCAAAATCTTTCTATGAATGTTATCTTTGTGTTTACACAATAGTGTATGTAAGAAAATACATTTAAACGACCCAATTTTTTTCTCTTTGTTTGGCTAATCAGATAATAATAATCAATCATGGAATTACCCCGGACTTATCAATCTTTTCTGAATGAAATTAAATCTTTCATTCCTCAAAAAAGAATTTATACAGATCAACTGCGCTGTTTGGCGTGGGGTACTGATGCTGGATTTTACAGGCTTGTGCCTCAAATAGTTATTCGGTCAATGGACGAAAATGAGGTGTCGAAATTACTTGTAACGGCCAATAAATTTAATTTGCCGGTAACTTTCAGAGCTGCAGGTACTAGCCTTTCGGGACAGGCCATCAGCAATTCAATTTTGATTGTTGCAGGTAAACATTGGGAGAAATATTCAATATCTCCCAAACACGATAAGATTACACTGCAACCGGGGATAGTAGGCGAGAGGGTTAATGAAATACTGAAACCGTATGGAGTAAAGTTTTCGCCGGATCCTGCTTCTGTGAAATATGCAATGGTTGGGGGAATTGTAATGAATAATGCTTCGGGAATGAACTGCGGAATTCATGCAAACAGCGACAGGGTAATGCTCTCGGCTCGTATGGTTTTTGCTGATGGAACGGTTCTCGATACTGGAAGTGAGGTGAGTAAAAGACTTTTTGCTGAAACAAAACCTGAGTTTATTGAAAAAATAAAATCTCTACGTGACTACACACGCGCTAACAGGGTCTTGATGGAGCGCATTCAACATAAGTACTCCATCAAGAATGTTACAGGGTTAAATATTTTACCTTTTGTGATGTTTGATGATCCGTTTGATATTATCGCTCATTTATTGGTTGGTTCTGAAGGGACGTTGGCGTTTATGTCGGAAGTGACTGTTAAAACTGAATATGATTTTCCGCTCAAAGCTAGCGCAATGGTGTATTTCAAAAGTATTACTGATGCTTGTAAAGCGGTAGTGGAATTCAATAAGCTGACGGATGAAAACGGAACGCATATCGTGAAAGGGGCTGAACTGCTTGACAAAAAATCGCTTGCTTCTGTAAATGACCTTACAGGTAAAGGACTTACAGCAATTCTTACTGAGGTAAAAGGACATTCGAAAACTGAACTTGAGGAACATATTGAACTGGTAACAAAAACACTCAATAAATACGATTTGGCTGTTCCTGTATATTTTACTGACGATGAAAATGAGTACTCAAAATATTGGGCTATCCGCTCGGGAATTTTCCCATCGGTTGGCGGAACGCGTCCCCTCGGAACTACATGTCTGATCGAAGATGTTGCATTTCATATAGAAGATTTGCCTTCTGCAGTGGCCGACCTGCAAAGCTTATTGGAGAAACACCATTACGATGATGCTTGTATTTATGGACATTCGTTGGAAGGAAATTTCCATTTTATTATTAATCAGTCGTTCGAGACTGACGAAGAGGTTCATCGCTATGAGTCGCTGATGGATGAGGTGGTTGAATTTGTGGTTAAGAAATACGACGGGTCTCTTAAAGCTGAGCACGGAACGGGTCGCAATATGGCGCCATTCGTGGAATATGAATGGGGGAAAGAGGCTTTTGAGCTGATGAAGGATGTGAAACAGCTCTTCGATCCCAAAAATTTACTCAATCCGGGTGTGATTTTTAATGATGATCCTAAATGTCATATCAAAAATTTTAAACCGCTGCCAATTATTAAACTGAAGAACGGTAAAACGGGACTTACTGCCGATAAGTGTATAGAATGTGGGTTTTGTGAGATCAACTGCCTGACTACTGGGTTTACTTTGTCGTCGCGACAACGAATTGTCCTTCAGCGCGAAATTTCTCGTCTGAGATGGAGTGGGGAGGAGCCGGAACGATTACAGGAACTTGAGAGGGAATATGAATATGCGGGGGAACAGACTTGCGCCGGCGACGGACTTTGTGCTTCTTCTTGCCCAATGGATATTGATACGGGTGATTTAACGCATGACATCCGTCAGGCAAACACGCCGAAAAAAAGTTCTGCATACAAAGCGGGAAAATATATGGCAAATCATTTTCCTGTCGTAAAAGGGGCGCTTCGCTCTGCTTTGGCAGTTGCAGGATTTGCTCATAATGTTTTGGGGGATAAAACTGTCACATCGATGGGAAAAGGACTGCACAAAATGGGCTTACCATTATGGACGCCTTCTTTGCCGAAAAGGTATAAAATTCATCGCGATAAGCTGAATATTAAGTCTTTCCAAAACAAGGTTGTTTACTTCCCAAGTTGCTTAAATCAAATGATGGGGGTCGAAAAAGCAGCGCCTGATCAAACACCGCTGGTAAATAAAATGATTTCACTGTTACAAAAAGCGGGGTACGAAATCATTTTCCCTGAAAAAATGGATGGACTTTGTTGCGGAACTATCTGGGAAAGCAAAGGGATGATGGATATTGCTGATGAAAAAACTAAAGAACTTGAATCTGCTCTCTGGATGGCAAGCGAACAGGGGAAATATCCGGTTCTGTGTGATCAAAGCCCGTGCCTAAACAGAATGAGGCATAAAATTAGTTCAATGAAACTTTATGAACCGGCTGAATTTATTTGGGAATTCCTGACGGATAAACTGGTGTTTACGCCGACTGATCAAACGGTTGCACTACATGTGACTTGCTCAATGAAGAAAATGGGACTGGATAAGAAAATTATTTCTCTTGCTAAAATGTGTTCAAACAATGTGGTGGTTCCTGAAGAGGTGGGATGTTGCGGTTTTGCAGGGGATAAAGGGTTTTTTAATCCGGAAATGAATGCGTATGCCTTGAGAAAACTGCATCCGCAAATAGAAAAAATGGGTGCAAAAATTGGCTATTCTAACAGTCGTACTTGTGAAATAGGATTATCTACTAACGCGGGCATTCCTTATGTGTCTATCGTTTATCTTGTGGATCAATGCACAAAAAGCTTGAATGTTTGATTGATAAAATTGTGAATGTCTTTTCGTAGTGATTCTTTTTCTCTTCTTCTAATATGAATCGACTAAATAGATATTCACTTTTTTTGTAATCTTATTCCATGTCAAAGAGCTTAGTTTTTTCAAAAATAATTCAAATATTGCTCTGATGCTACTCTCACGCTCCTCTCACTATGGTCTCACTATGGTCTCACAAATCTTAGGCGTATCAAATATATCATTCTTCACATACTCTTAACGTTATTCCTTTTTTTTCGTTATATTTGCCCATTCAACATAAATTCACATTGTTCATGAACAAATTATTACTTATCCTAATTTCTATCCTTCTTATGACAGGATGCGCTAGCAAAAAAGGCAATACTGATGTGTGCCAAACGTATGAAGAAGCAAATAATCCTGAAACGGTAAAGTCCGACTGGAATACTGTTGAAAAGGGACTTCAAGTGTCGGTTGGGAGTATCGACCGAAAATACGAACGTGACGAAATACCTGAAGTGAACAACAGCAAAGATTGGACTGGCGCAGCTTGGAAGGGCGAAAGGGTTTCTATGCAATTTGTGATATGGACTAAAGATAGTGTGCCTAATGTAACAGTTGAATTTGCTGATTTTAAGTCACCAAATGGTGATAAGATTGCAGCTCAAAATGCTTATGCTCGATTTGTGCGTTATGTGATAACGGATGAGTTCGCGGGTGGCTGTGGACACAGAAAACCTGAGGATTTTGCAAGCTCGCTGAGCGCTGATGCTCTGGATAATATTTCTTGTTTTTCTGTCTCTCCTAATTCAACACGTCCAATATGGGTAACAATTGACGTGCCTGCTGATGCTGCGACTGGAATTTATTCTTCTAATTTACAGGTGTTTGCCGATGGAAAAAAGAAGGAAACGATTGCTCTTCAATTGGAGGTTCTGCCACAAACTTTGCCGCCGGCTGCTGATTGGGAGTTTCATCTTGATTTATGGCAAAACCCTTATGCCACAGCAAGAATCGCAGGGGTTGAACCTTGGTCGGATGCTCATTGGGCTGCGCTGAAACCTGTGATGGAAATACTTGCGAACGCGGGACAAAAAGTCATTACGGCAACGCTTAACAAAGATCCGTGGAACGGACAGACAGAAGATCCTTACGGTAGTATGATCGAGTGGACTAAAAAGACGGATGGCAGCTGGAACTACGACTATACGGTATTTGATAACTGGGTGCAGTTTATGATGGATCTGGGTATTAAAGACCAGATAAATTGTTATTCAATGGTGCCTTGGGGTAATTTCGTTTATTATCTTGATGAAAAAACGGGACAAGAGGTTAAAGTTGGTGCTGCTCCGGGAACAAAAGTATATGCTGACATGTGGAAGCCTTTCCTTAATGATTTCATGAAACATTTAGAGGAAAAAGGTTGGAAGGATATTACGCGTATCGCAATGGACGAAAGGGCACCTCAAGAAATGAAGGCGATGCTAAAACTGCTGGAGGAGACTTCTCCGGGAATGGGGGTAGCGCTTGCTGATAATCATAAGAGTTATAAATTATACCCTGATCAACTAAAAGATCTATGCGTCGCACGCGGTGCTGTGGTTGATGAGGTGGATCGCTTGTATAGAAAGGAAAAGGGTTATGTAACTACTTGGTATGTTTGCTGTGGTGATGAATTCCCAAATACTTTCACTTTCTCTGATCCTGCTGAGGCTGCTTTTATCGGATGGTACACAAGTGCTGCCGGATTCGATGGTTTCTTGCGCTGGGCTTATGATAGCTGGGTGAAAGATCCGCTTGTGGATACCAGATTCCGTACTTGGCCTGCGGGAGATACTTATATCGTTTATCCTGCGGGACGTAGCTCAATAAGATTTGAACGTTTACGCGAGGGGATTCAGGATGCTGAGAAAATTCGTTTGCTTCGTGAACAATTTATGCTTGGTTCTTCTGAGGCTGCTCGACAAAAACTGATGAAACTCAATCAAATGGTTGATCAATTCAACTTTGTAGAACGTACTGACAATTATAATGATTTACTCAACCAGGGTAAAGATTTGCTGAATGAGTTATCGCGTTGAGGGTCACGATCTTTACTTTAAACTGAAGGGTTAATGTTTCTGTTTAATCCGGAGAATGATTTGGCACTGGCTAATTTTGGGGAGCATTACATGCCTCCCGAATCTGCTAGAAGGCTGGGACAGGACTTGTCGGTTTTACCTGCTTGGTATGCGCCTTCAAATAGTTTTGTTCTTTCTGATAATGCATTGGATCGTGACTTTCTAATCCGTATGAAAGAACTGTTTCCATTGGATATAAAGCTTGTAAATTCTTCGGAAATTACTGGCTGGGATAAACCGATCTTTCCTTGGGGATGGAACCCTACGTTGAGAAAACGACTGCTCAACCTTGGAGTTGATGAGCTTTCTGTCCCGACTAAACTGTATCTTCAAACTATTCGGGATTACTCTAATAGATTGAACGCTGTTGATATCCATAGTTCATTGATGAGTCAATACTCGAATCGGTCAGGGATTCCACCCAATTCAGAAAGTCATATCCGTAGTTCATTGATGTGTCAGAACTCGCTTTTTTGTGGAAGTCCTCACTATTTCACGGATGTGAATGAGGTCCTTTTATATTTGTCTAAACAAAGTGGCGACTGTGTACTGAAAATGCCTTTATCGGGTAGCGGAAAAGGACTTATCTGGATAAAAAATGGTATTACCGACAAACAAACTGATTGGTGCCGAAGGGTAATTCTTAATCAGGGTGGAGTGGTCGCGGAACCTGCTTTCAACCGTATTCAGGATTTTGCAATGGAGTTTTTTATCCATAATGCAAATATTACGTTTGAGGGGTATTCTTTGTTTAACTCTGCTTCATCTGGGGCGTACGCGGGGAATCAATTGCTATCTGATCTCTGTATTGAGCAAAACCTGTCTGAGTTCTTGCCAGTCAATGAGTTTCATGCTCTGAGAAAGTCTGTGGAACTTGAACTTTTGAAACACTTTCCCAATTATAACGGATATCTGGGTGTGGATATGATGGTATGCAAAATCGGAGAATTCTATCGAGTTCATCCTTGCCTGGAGGTGAATCTAAGGATGAATATGGGATTGGTGGCACATCGAATTAACAAACAATTTGTGAGTGAACAATCGACGGGTTACTTCAATATCGCTTATTTCAAAAACACTTCCGGTGCTCAAAGTTTCGTACTTAAAAACAATATAGAGCATCCTCTTGAAATAATCGAAGGAAAAGTTGTGAAGGGTTTTCTTCCGCTTAATCCCGTAAATGAAAATACCCGATATATCGCTTACGCACTTATTGCAAATAAAGATTATCTTTGTTATTCATTGCTAAAATAAATTTCATCTCTATGGAAAAGTCATTATTACAACTACTTACGGCGCTTTTATTGGTGGGCCTTGTCGCATGTAAATCTACTGATTCAAATGATAAAGTAAATAACAAACGGATTATGTATATTCCTGAAAATATTACTAATGAGGTAATTAATCAACTCAAAGATTCATTGGGTGAAACTGCTGCATTCCGCATCGAACGCGGTGTTCAACAAGTTGCTGGATTGTGGCAGGAAAGTGATGGTACAAAAGATGACTTCATTGCTTTTTGTAAGTCGAACTTTGTTGCTGACTCAACTGATTTGTTTTCACTTTATTCTAAATTGGAAAGAAATACAGAGATTTTTTATGGATATTTCCATAAAATGGACGTAATGCTCAAAGAACCTTTGCAACTTACTGGCCCTGAAGTAATGCCAATTGATATGATGTTTGGCAGTTACGACGTATCAGCACATTTGAATGATGATTTGTATAACAATAAAGTGGCTTTTATTACTTCCTTGAATTTCCCTTATTATTCTTTGAAGGAAAAGACTGAGTTGGGGGAACAATGGTCTAGAAAAGAATGGGCTTACGCACGAATGGGTGATCGTTTTACAGCTCGTATTCCGGCTGATATTCAGCAAAATATATCGAAAACACTCACGGAGGCTGACGCTTATATTTCTGATTATAATATCTATATGGGTAATCTGCTTACAAATGATGCTCAAACGCTCTTCCCTAAAGACTTGAAATTGATAACTCATTGGGGGTTACGCGACGAATTGAAATCTGATTACGCGGATGCAGAAAACGGATTGGCCAAACAGCGTATTATCTATTCTGTAATGAAACGAATCATTGATCAGTCTATTCCGCAGGAGGTAATAAACAGTGATAAGTATGCCTGGAATCCCGAGACAAACAAGTTGTATGATAATGGAAATGAGGTGACTGCTAATCCAGAACCGGATAAAAGATATAAAGTATTACTGGCTAATTTTAATGCATTAAAGAATTCGGATCTTTATTATCCTGACAATTCCACATATTTAAAGCGAGCATTTGAAGATGGCATGGAAATACCTCAATCGGACGTTAAAATGCTTTTTGAGAAATTTGTGTCTTCACCACAAGTGAAAGAGGTTGCTGCTGTAATTGAGAAAAGGTTAGGTCGTAAATTGGAACCATTTGATATTTGGTATAATGGGTTCAAAGGTAGGGGAGGAATTTCTGAAGATCAATTGACAGCAATCACTACCGCTAAATTTCCTGACGAAAAAGCTGTTAAAGCTGATTTGCCTAATATACTTGTAAAATTGGGTTGGAAACCAGACAAAGCAAAACAAATCAGTTCACTCATTGAAGTAGATGCATCGCGTGGCGCTGGTCACGCTTGGGGTGCTACAATGCGCAACGATGTTGCTCACCTAAGAACACGCATCGGTGAAAAGGGTATGGATTACAAAGGTTACAACATTGCTGTTCATGAATTCGGACATTGTGTTGAACAGACACAAACCATGAACGATGTTGATTACTACATGCTTAACGGTGTTCCTAATACGGCATTTACAGAAGCAGTAGCTTTTATATTTCAGAATCGTGATTTGGAATTACTTGGAGTTAAGGAACCGAATCTTGAGGATAAATATAACGAAGTACTCGATGCTTTCTGGGGGTGTTATGAAATTATGGGTGTTTCTTTAGTTGACATGCAAGTATGGGAATGGATGTACGCCAATCCTAATGCTACCCCGGCAGATTTGAAGTCGGCAATCAACAATATAGCTACAGATATTTGGAATAAGTATTATTCAGATGTTCTGGGCGGGAAAGATGAACCTGTTCTAGCTATTTATTCTCATATGATTGACAATCCCTTATATCTTTCAAATTATCCTATTGGACACCTGATTAGTTTTCAGGTTGAGCAACAAGTTGAGGGAAAGAACTTGGCTGAAGAATTCGAACGAATGTACTTACAAGGACGAATCATTCCACAGATTTGGATGAAGAATGCTGTTAGGAAACCAATTGCCATAGAACCTTTGCTGAAAGCAACTACTGAAGCATTAAATGCTGTTAAGTAGGATTCTTTTTGTAGGTCTTGTCTGTTTAATTGCAAATAAATCATGTTTAATTTAAATAATTAAGACCATTTTTTTATCTTTGTAAGTACCTCAAGTAAGGAAAGCTGCCAGAGTGGTCGATCGGGCTTGACTCGAAATCAAGTGTACGGGCAACTGTACCGGGGGTTCGAATCCCTCGCTTTCCGCTTATTTTGGGAGAAAGTAAATATTTTTGCATTTGCACCTTTATTGATACAATACCTTTATTTGCTAACAAAATAATACAAGTTAAACAATTAATAATATTTAAACTAATTACAATGACTTATTCCAGAAGACAATTTATCAAGACAGCAGGATTAGCCACATTAGGCACTGTTGTTACATCACCATCATTTGGATCAACTATGTGGACATCTAATAGTAACACTTTGAAAGTGGGACTTATAGGTTGCGGAGGCAGAGGCACAGGTGCTGCAGGTGAAGCGTTGAATGCTGACCCAAATGTTGTTTTAACAGCAATGGCTGATGCATTCGAAGATCATTTGAATAGTTCCTACAATTCATTAAAAGAAAAGTATGGTAATAAAATTCAAGTTTCTGACAATAATAAATTTGTTGGCCTTGATGCATACCAGAAACTTATTGATTCTGATGTTGATGTTGTACTTTTGGCTGCTCCTCCCTGTTTCCGACCTTTACATTTAGAAGCTGCGGTAAATGCAAATAAGCATATTTTCTGTGAAAAACCCTTTGCAGTAGACGCCCCCGGTTTACGTAGAGTAATGGAGGCAGCTAAAAAAGCCAAATCAAAGAATCTTTCATTAGTATCTGGGTTCTGTTGGAGATACCATCAACCAAAAAGGGAAGTTTTCGGTCGAGTATTAGATGGACAGATTGGTAATATTATAGGAGGAGAAGCAACATATAATACAAGTGAATTATGGTATAAAGAACGTCAGAAAGGATGGTCAGATATGGAGTATAAACTTCGTAACTGGCTATATTATAGCTGGATGTCTGGAGATCATATTGTCGAACAGGCCATTCATAGTATAGATATGTTTTCTTGGGCAATGGGAGATAAAGCACCATTGAAGATTAGTGGGACAGGAGGAAGACAAAAGAGAATCGATCCAAAATATGGCAATGTCTTTGATCATTTTGGAATTACGTACGAATATGCTGATGGTGCAAAAATCTATATGTTTTGCCGTCAACAAGAAGGAACATCACCTTCATATGCTGTGGAATTAGCCGGACAGGATGGAAGATGCTATGTTGATTGTCGTACTGGCGATCATAAAATTACAGGTAAAAATGCTTGGAAATATGCTGATGAAACAAAGTTTACAGATGCAGAAGCTTATAAGCAAACAAAAGTAAGAGGTATGTATCAAGTTGAACACGATGAGCTTTTTGCATCTATTAGAGCAAACAAGCCAATGAACGATGGAGAATGGATGACACTTTCAAATATGTTGGCAATTGCAGGTAGAATGGCCGCCTATTCAGGTCAGACTATTACTTTTGATCAGGCAATGAATTCAACAGAGATGCTATTCCCGGAAAATATTTCCTTTGATACTCAATATGATTTGCCAATAGCAATACCAGGAATTAAAGAATTTAAATAATATCCATGAATAGAAAAGATTTCATTAAATCTGCAGCCATTATGGCAGGAGCATCTATCGTGACTCCGCTTGTTTCGGCATCGGTTTTGGAGAATAAATCGCCAACTTTACAAAATCATTCCAAAGAGAAGATAATAATGAAAAAAGGTTTGCACTATGGGATGATAAAAGAAGAATTATCAATGACCGATAAGTTTAAACTTGTAAAAGATTTGGGTTTTGACGGAGTTGAGTTGAGCAGCCCCGTAGAGATGAATATTTCTGAAATATTAGAAGCCAAAGAAAAAGCCAATATCGAGATACCAAGTTTGATGAACAAGGATCATTGGTCTGTGCCGTTATCGAGTCCAGATCCTGAAGTAAGGGCAAAATGTATTCAATCTGTTGCAAAATCTTTAGAAGAAGTTAAACAGCTCGGTGGTGACACGGTTCTTGTTGTACCAGGTGTTGTCAGTGATAAGGTTTCATACGAAGATGCATATAACATAGCTCAAAATTCAATCAGAGAATTAATTCCGTATGTTGAAAAGACAGGAATGCAAATTGGTTTAGAGAACGTATGGAATAATTTCCTTTTGAGTCCAGTTGAAGCGAAACGTTTTGTTGATGAGATTAATCATCCCCTTATTGGATGGTATTTTGATATTGGCAATGTGTTACGATATGGATGGCCAGAGCATTGGATAAAAACTCTCAATTCGCGCATTAAGAAACTACATATCAAAGAGTTCAGTCGTGAATTAATGAACAATCAAGGATTGTGGAAAGGTTTTGAAGTTGAATTACTTGAGGGAGACAACAATTGGCCGGTTGTAATGAAAACTGTCAGTGAAATTAATTACAATGGCGGTTGGTTGACCGCAGAAGTAAACGGTGGAGACAGAAACCGTTTGAAGAAAGTATCAGAAGAAATGGATGTTATTATTTCATATCTGTAATTATTTTTTTTAAACGTAAATATATGATTTAATTATAATGGACAAAAGCAGAAGTTTAATCTGTTTTTGTCCATTTGTTTATTGTATTGATAGTAAATTAGATAGCTTTTTATTTTTACAATAAGATAATTTGAATACTAATTACTCTTTGTTGGGTGTTCCTGCTAAAGGAATTGTTTCAGGAATATTTTCCACCTGTCCCATAACATACTTTTTTGGACCTAAATATATATCTGAATTGAGAATCTCATCCCAGGTTATATCTTTGCCAGTATAAGCTGCAATTCTTCCCATAATGGTAACCAGCGTAGAATAAGCCTGATCTTCGCCATCATTTATTGCTTTTCCAGTTCGTATTGCTGACACTAGATTCACATGTTCTTGTTCATAAGGATCTTTTACATTCCATTCAGATGCAGATTCTTTTTCATCCAAACGAGGATATTCCCATATAACATTACCCTTTTTATCAAACAATTTACCCGAAGCCTCTGCATAACCATTTGAGCAATTGATCTGTTCAACTTTTCCATCCGAACAACCGTTTATTTGTCGCGCAGCACAATGAGTTCTCATTCCGTTTTCATACAAATATTCAATGCTGAAGAAATCATATTGATCACCCGTAACCCTTCTTTGTCGTCCGCCCCAACCAGATGCTTTTACTGGATATTTACCCATATACCAGTTCATTACATCTATTTCATGTATGAATTGTTCTGTAATATGATCACCAGAAAGCCAACAGAAATTCACCCAATTTCTCAACATATATTCCATATCGCTCCACTCCGGTTTTCTATTACGAAACCATAATGCGCCACCGTTTCGAATGATATGAGCTCCGTTTATTTCTCCAATTTCACCATTAAGAACCCTTCTTCTTGTTTCCAAATAGTCTTTTTGTACACGTCGGATAGTGCCGCTAACTACGCATATATTCAATGTTTTAGCTCTTTTTACGGCTGCTAATACTTTTCTAACTCCAAAAGGGTCAACAGCTATAGGTTTTTCCATGAAGATATGTTTTTTTGCGTCAACCGCTGCTTCAACATGAGCAGGTCTAAAATGCGGAGGTGTGCACAATAAAACAACATCGATTCCGGAATCTATAACCTTCTGATAACTGTCGAATCCAACGAAACAATTCTCGTCCGCGATTTCAACATTTCTTTCTTTTTTCAGCTGTTCTCTACAGCTGTCTATTTTATCCTGAAATACATCTCCCAAAGCTACAATTTGAAGATTTGGCCCTGCATCCAAGAAATTGATGGCCGCACCCGTACCTCTTCCACCACATCCAATTAATCCTGCTTTAAGAATTTTCCCATCCGGTGCTTGATCTAAAAGCTGAGGAAGTTTAATCTCATCTTTATCATTTTTTTGAGATGTACAAGCGTTTATAAGTGGAATTCCTCCAATCAGTCCAATAGAACCGACTGTAGATTCCTTAAGAAAGTTTCTTCGAGATAAAAATGTCTTCTTTTCCATTATCAAAATTTCCTTTTTTTGTTTCAATTTACGTGTAAAATAACTGTTTAAGAATTTACTAATTAAATTAATAAACTTCTCAATTGTGTTCAGTATAAACTATTTAAAATTCTAAACTTGTTTTGCTCTGCTGTGAGAATTATTTTACTGATTCAATTCTGAACGAATAGCTAACATTCTGATTTTGTGGAATCATGTAATTGTCCAATGGAAGTGGTCCGCAGCTTGCATTTCCCAATCCTTGCTGAATACAATCAAGGTTTAGATAAACTTCCGGTTTGCGGATTTCATTTAACATGAAATCATGTTTAGCATCCCATAATTGGTGATCTGTAAAGTGCAAAGCACTAAAGTTTAAACCGTCTTTCGAAGTTATTTTAAGTCCATTATTGTTCGCATTCGTAATTGTAAACCAGCGAATATCTTCCCTGTTTCCCATGCTTTGCGCTCTCACATAATGTTCTGCTTCCATCCCGGTAACTGTTGTATCATATAAACCAAAGAAAGCTGATTGTTTTCTATCAGAATAATTTTCGTGCGGTCCACGTCCGTAATACTTAACATTCTCATAGTCGGCCGGAAGCACAATTTGCAATCCCAAACGATGAATAAAGTTCACTGAAGGAGTAGTAAAACTTGCATCCACATCAATTGTTCCGTCGGCATATATTTGATATTTAATCAGATAAGGAATATATACTGGTCGCTCAAAATTTAGTTTAGCAGTTTTGGTCAATAGAATAGTCAGCGATTTTTCATCTTCATTTTTCTGGTACGAAAACTGAGTATTACTGTAAGATGCATCGTGATATGCCTGTGTAGCATATTTGTCATTATTTGTACTTCTGTACCAATTCAATTCCATACCTTTACCGTTATAGATCATTTCTTTCCCATCAAATTGTAATGAAGTCATGATGCCGGATTCAGTATTGAAAACTACATTTAATCCATTTGCCGATATAACCAGGTTTTTACCTGACACCTCAGTCTGGATTTTTTGCATGTCAGTTGTGTTTTTTACCGATACAATTGTAGGATTATTCAGCGCAAACTGTTCAGAAGCCACTATATGTCCTCTTTTTTGCCAGCTAACATCCTCTTTCAATTTGAAGTAAACATTCAGAAAATATTCACTTCCGGCTTCTAATCGTCTATCGTAAGGAATCGTCAGCGACATTTTCTCATTTGGTGCCAATGAAATTGGGTCTATGTTTCCAGAACCAACCATTACTCCATTTTTTATCAATTGCCATTCGATATCAAATTCACCTAAGTTGGTGAAATCGTATCGATTTTCAATCTCCAGTTTACCCGATGAAAGAGATAGTGGTCTGATCTTTATATATTGATATATCTTTTTAACCTCCAGTAATTTGGCGGTCTCACGTCGGTCCGGAGTTGTGAGTCCATCACAAACAAAATCCCCATCATTTGGTTTATCACCAAAGTCGCCTCCATAATAAAACCGGTGTTTTTCACCCCCAAATTTTACAATTCCATGATCAACCCATTCCCAAATGCAGCCTCCAATCATACGTTCAGAATGATTTTCAATATAATCCCAGTATTCAGCCAAATTACCCACAGCATTTCCCATCGCATGTGCATATTCACATAAAAAATAAGGTTTATCGCTATCCTGTTGATCAAAAGCAATCATTCTATCCAGAGAGGGGTACATATGAGAATCCATATCAGCAGATTCATTTCGTCCTTCGTAGTGAACAGGTCGAGTAGGGTCCATTAATCGAGCAAGATTGCTAACCTCCTCAAAGTTAATACCATTTCCCCCTTCGTTACCCATAGACCAGAAAATCACAGATGGGTGATTTCTATCGCGTTGAATCATTCTTTCTATTCTATCTTTGAATGCAGGCAACCATGATGCCAAATTGCTAATAGAATGATTACCATGATTTTCCAGATCGGCCTCGTCCATAACATACAATCCATAATAATCAAACATTGCATACATTTTAGGATGGTTTGGATAATGACTTGTACGAATTGTATTCATGTTGTATTTCTTCATCATAAGAATATCCTGCATCATCGATTCCACAGGAACACTCTTGCCAAAAAGTGGATGTGTGTCGTGTCGGTTAGCACCCTTAAAAAACACTTGCTCATTATTGATATACACTCGTTTATTCTTGATTTCTACCTTGCGAAAGCCAAATTTTGATGACATGGCTTCCATCACGTTTCCGTTATCATCTTTCAGTGTTACTATTGCTGTGTAGAGATGCGGCTTTTCTGCCGACCATAATAAAGGATTCGTCACTTTTCCCTGCAATTCAAGTGCCTGTTCTTCATTACCTTTCAATGTATTTACATTCTGAGAAAGGTTGGCAATCACTTTACCTTTAGGGTCTAGTAATGAAACATTTACTGTCGTTGATTTGCTGCTTTTTTTATCGAAATTCTTTACAAAAGCTTTCATCTTAAAGACTGCAGACGATAAATCATCCCCATTAAATTCAGAAAGTAAATTATAATCTCTCACATGCACTTTTGGTGTAGCATATAAATAAACATCGCGATGGATGCCACTTAAACGGAACATATCCTGGTCTTCAATGTAACTACCATCAGTCCAACGAAATACCTGAACTGCAATGGTGTTTTTCCCTGGTTTCACATAATCCGTTATTATAAATTCGGAATCATTGTTAGCACCTTGACTATAGCCAATTTCCTTGCCATTAATCCATACAAAAAAACCGCTGTAAACTCCATTAAAGTGTAAAACAACTTCTTTACCATCCCAATCGACCGGGATATCAAAATCACGGCGGTACGAACCAACAGGATTTGGCTCAAATTCATTCGTGTACCCTTTTTGGGGTTGAATAAATGGAGGATTGTTTTTGAATGGATATGTTATATTTGTATAAATAGGTGTGCCATATCCATGCATCTCCCAATTCGAAGGCACAGGAATTTCTTTCCATGACGATACATCAAAATTTGATTTATAGAAATTCATAGGGCGTTCCGATGGTTGTTTTACCCAATTGAATTTCCAATTACCATTCAACGTCATGTAAAGATCTGACGACGGTTCTTCCCATGGTTTGTCAAAACTTTTGTCCGCTTTCAGACTTTCAACAGAAGAAAAAGGAATATAAGTTGCATGTCCTTGCTCTTTATTTACAGCAAAAATTGTCTCGTTTTCCCAATTGTTTTTGCTACGTTTAACCGCTCTCTCTTTAGGAACTTTTACATTTGTAGGCACCAATCGCCAGGTCTGCAAAACATTTGGCAACTGATACATCTGCGTTCCTATCGCATCATCACCGGAAAAAGCCAGCTGCATACCACTATTACGTTGAATTATTGTATAAGCTCCGGTACCTGTAACTGTAAATTTCCAATGTTGATTATAGTTGCCTGGAGCATCATCCCATTGAATAATGGGATTGCCATTTCCCGATGAAATATTAAAGTTGTCAATGCTCTTGTTATTAAAAGGGTTTGATATAGTATAATAATCGTTAGCTCTTGAAGTGATTTTCCACAGCTGACCTTCATCTCCTTTTTTATCTTTTGAAAGATAAATTTTAGCTTCATTGTCAGTCGATTGTTTGTTGTCAATTACAAAGCCGGAAGGACTGACAATCTTATATAAAATATCAGGATTGATTTGCTGTTGTGCATAAAGATTTCCAAACATAGCGAAGAAACAGATTAATAGCACATTAATTAGTTTTTTTTGTTTTGGCATGACGATTCGTTTGTTGTTTAAATGTGATACAAATTTGAGTTACCCAATTTCATGAAGTAAGGTCAAAATTAGTTAATTATATGATGATAACAAAATTTCGAGTTGGTATAAATACACTTAAACAATAACTCCTTTTAAATTTATATATGAAGCTATTAGTAAATCGTGATAAACTGGTATATTTGCTCTTCATTTAGATTATTTAATAAAATACTTTAGTTTAAAATACGGATAAATAAACATGAAGAATCGATTAATTACATTCATCTCATTCACATTAATTCTTTGTATCATAGCGGGTTGCAATGGCGTGAAATCTCAATTGAATGAAAGAGGGGTCACAGCCATAGACATTACAGAGTTCTTGAACAGTATGGGTGCTTGTTCCTCAGTTGGAGGACGAGGCGAAACTGTTGAAGAAACCATCAAATGCCTTGATTACACCGGTTTGCGTTGGTTGAGAGTCGGTTTTGAAGACGATGTGGCAATAGAGGATTTTATTAAAGTTCACAATCAAACTGGGGTCGTTTACAGTTATGGCATGTTAAGTGGACATTCTGATATCGACCGACTTCTGTCAGATGCAAAACGTTTGGCAACAGCGGGTGCATTATTAGCTTTAGAAGGATCAAATGAACCTAATAATTGGGAGATTTCTTATCAAGGTGAACTTGGAGGAAGCGATAATTCCTGGTTGCCGGTAGCAAAATTGCATCGTGATTTATATGCGACTGCAAAAAATGACGCGGTCTTAATGAATTATCCGGTTTGGTCTATAAGCGAAAACGGGGCGCAGGTCGATAACGTTGGTTTGCAATTTCTTACCATTCCCGATGAAGCAGAAACTCTTATGCCTGCAGGCACACAATATGCAGATTATGCAAACTGTCACAATTATATCACCCACCCAAGTTGGCCTGGACTGCACGACAATCAAACATGGCTCAGCTCGAGTCCCACGAAGGACTGTCCTGTCGATGGCTTATATGGAAATTACGGAACTTCATGGCTAAAAAAATATATAGGTTATTCCGATCAAGAACTGATTAATCTTCCGCGAGTGACTACTGAAACTGGATTTTCTGTAAATGAAAAGTTAGGAGTAACAGAAGAAATTCAGGCATGCTTATATTTGAATTTGTATCTCTCACAATTTAAGCAAGGATGGAAACACACTGCCATTTATCTACTCAAAGGACGTGCCAACGAACCGGCTCACGAATCATTTGCTTTTTATACGCTTGATTATAAACCCAAAAAAGCAGCTCATTATCTTCACAATTTTACAACTATTTTAGCCGATGAGAATGGTGCTGGTAAACTCTGTAAGCTCGATTATGAAATTCCTGATCAGCCTGTTACAACTCATGATCTGTTACTGCAAAAGAATAATGGACACTTCTTACTTATTCTTTGGGGCGAAAGATTTAAAAGTGGTGGAACTGATGACATAACTGTTCATTTAGATAAGAAATTTAAAACCATAAAAATCTATGATCCCACAAAGGGTATAACAGAAATAAAACAATATAAAAATTGCGATGCCGTTGAATTGTCATTAAGCAATCATCCTATAATTTTAGAAATATCTTAAGATAGCTGAAATCATAAGGTCATATTAAGATAACATTTTTCTAATTTAAAAATGAATATACTCGGAGGTTGATCCGAAGATTTTACAAAGATAATCTGAATTATTTCTTGGAAATTCATGAAATAACACCGAGGTTGTTCCGGATAATTTCCAAATCAACCTCGGTGATGCTCTCACCTTCCTTTCACAATGGTCTCACTCTCCTGCGTTGTCTTTCGATATTATTTAACGGTAAAACTATATTTACCTGATCCAATAGTCTCTACCTTATTGTTAATCTTTACACTTGCTGTCGTACCAACCGGAATTTCAATATTTAACAAAATACTCTTCCCTTTTCTTTTCCATTCTGAGCGAATGGGGCCTCTTACAGATTTGTATTCTGCTTTAACCCAATCAATGCCCTCAATGAAATAGGGTTGAATAACAATATGCTTGAATCCGGGATTTTGACTGTCATAATTTATCCCTGCCAAATAACGGTACATCCATGCACTGATATCTCCAAAGAACACATGGTTAAGCGATGCATCATTGAATTTTGGGTTTAATGTCCATGTCTCGGGCAATGTTGTAAATTCCAATGAATCAACCCAATTCCCCCACGATGGTGACTCCGGACGTGTAATCATTTTTAAAGCGATTTCACCATGACCGTATTGCGTGAGCATTCTTGGAACAGTTTTAGTACCTAAAAGACCAAAATCGCCAAAACCGTTGTTAGCTTTAATCGTTTCTGCCAATTTATCTGCTACTTTCTGCTCATCTCCTGCGGGAACTAATCCTAAATAAAGCGCCAGAGCCAGAGAAGTTTGTGAACCATTTGCATAAATGTTTGCTTCGCTATTGTAAAATTGTTTGTTGATAAGCGCCTTTATTGACTCGGCTTTCTCACTGTATGCTTTAAAATCTTTGCCAATAATTTCGGCAAAGCGTGCCATTAACTTGTAATCTTGATAATAATAAGCAGAAGATGTGAAGGTGTTCGGCGTTTGGGCCTTGAATGTAAGCCAGTCGCCCAAACCAAAATTTAATAATCCATCTACTTCTTTGGTAGTTATATAATTCAGATATTTTTCCATAGTAGGATACAATCGCATAATGGTCTGCTTGTCGCCATAGTAATTGTACAACTCATTTGGAATAATAAAGAGTGCTGCATCCCAAACTGGTCCGGGCCAATCGCCAAATCCCCATCCGCTGCTCGGGATAATGCCAGATATCAAGCCGTTTTCACGTTGATTATCAATGTAATCGTTCATCCATTTTTCATAGAAGAGAATCCCATCATAATTAAGCAAACCTAATTCAGTTGCCACATGCGCATCTGCTGTCCAGCCATTTTTTTCACGTTGAGGACAATCGGTAGGGATGCTATGCATATTGCTTAAATACGACTGATTAGTGGCTTTCCAAAGTTTGTTAAGTGTTTCATCTGAACAGGAAAAACTGCCTGCTGGATCAACATTTGTGTGAACAAAAAGTCCCGTGAGACTTTCCTTTGTGAGTTCTACTGGTTTATCACTCACTACTTCAACATACTGGAATCCATGATAGGTGAATGATGGCTGATATACTTCATATTCATCATTACCGTTAAGTATGAATACATCTGTTTGGAATATCTCCTTCTCTTGAACAGGATGATAATATACATTAATATTTCCCTGATTCAACCGACCAACGCTATCCAAAAGTTCACCATGTTTAATTTGTAGTTTTGTTCCTTTAGCTCCTTTTACGCGAATCCTTACAAATCCGGCAAAATTCTCGCCAAAATCATAAACGTAGGTAGTGTTGTCAAACTTTTTAAATTTTACTGGTTCAATTTCTTTAGTAGATTGAATTGGTGGTAATTTTTGCGCTTGAAATGCTGCTGCATTCATCTCCGTAATCTTCACATCTTTCCAACGACGGTCATCAAAATCGGCTTTCTTCCAACCTTTTTCTTCCAGACGAGCATCATACATATCGCCACTATAAATATTATTGTAAATATAGGCTCCGGTATTGGTCTTCCATGAACCGTCCGTAACAATTTTACTCACTGTTCCATCGGTATAGTGTATGTGTAATTCACAAATCATTTTTGGACGATCACGCCACGATGCTTTGTGGAAATCCCATACAGCCACGCTCTGCTCATTAAACCAACCGTTACCTATTACTGAACTGATTATGTTTTCACCACGATTCAATAAATCTGTAACATCGTGCACAACATAATAAACTCTTTTGTTGAAATGTGTATAAGCTGGATCTAAATAGTTCTTCCCAACACGATTGCCATTAATATACGCTTCATAATAACCCAGAGCGGAAATGTACATCCGTGCATAATCTACTTCTTTGTCAGTTTCAAAAGCTTTTCGGAATAGGGGAGCCGGTTCAGCATCTTTATCAAATGAGTCGGTGATCCATTGAGCAGACCAATCCGTTCTGTTCATCATTGCAGTTTCAAAAGTCGCTGTTTCAGAGATGATTGGTTTTGCTGTCGATTTAGTCCATATTTTAACATTCCAATAATATTTCTGAAAGCTTTTCAGTTTATTTGATGGGATGAACGATGCCAGCTGCATATCAGAAGCTGTTTTTTCAGATTGCCAGATGTCAGGTGCGCCTTTTTCCAATAATTCAGGAGACGTGGCTACTTGAATCTGATAGTCGGATTGAACTATATTCTTTTTTTCTGACTGCAATATCCAGGTAAAACGCGGATGTAATTCATCTATTCCAATTGGGTTTTCGGAATACTCACAACGAAGGGATGTCACGGTTGTCTTGTTTTGAGCATTACTACAAAATACGAAATTGAAAAGTAGAGATATAACTACTATAATATTTGTTAGCTTTTTTAAGAACATTATACTTTTGTATTAATTATTTATTTGCTTGTAATATGATAAGTGCCTGATGCAACAGTTATTTCAATACCTGATGCGGTTTCTTTCACATTTAGAACGCCCTTTTGTTTTGGAGTATCGATATTCAATTCTTTAGGCAATTTCAATATCGCCGATGAATTACCAGGTATTGTAATATCCCATTCAAAGTGATTGTTTTCTTTCTTCCATTCACTTTTAATCTCCCCGTATACCGAGTTGTAGGAAGCATTTACATGAGAAAGACCTTCAGGAAATTTTGGTTCCATGAACAATTGTTTGAAAGCAATACTTCCAGGTGCGTTTTTAATACCTGCCAAATCTTCATAATACCAGATAATCAAATCTCCCAATAACATAACATGGTTACCAGAATTCATTGCCGGATCAGCTGTATTGCCGTTCCATAATTCCCAAATGGTTGTAGCTCCATTGTTAATCATATATCCCCAACTTGGATAGGTCTCGTTCGTTGCTATTTTATATGCAAGATCTACATTACCATGCTCTGTGAGCCCTCTCATAAGTTGTTGAATTCCTAATACTCCCGTACTAACATGTCCGTTAAAATCTACTTCAGTCGTTTGTTCAATATTTTTAAAGACGCTTTCTTCAAATCCTTCCGGTACTAATCCTAATTGTAATGATAGAATATTAGCTGTTACTGTATTATTATCATATTTTGCGGAATTAGTATTAAAATATCGTGCGTTATATGCATTTTTAATCTTCTCAATAAGGTCAATATATCCGGGGATATCAGCTTCATTTCCTGTGATTTCTGCAAATTCGATCATTAAATTTAGCAGACTGTAATACATTGTTGTACTTAATACAGGACCAGCAGTCTTACGACTTGGATCTTGTGAATGAATAAGATCCTGCCTTTCAGGTGGCATACACCAATCGCCATAGGTATCTTTTGTCAGGATATAATCCTTCATAGATACCTTCTGCATACGTTCCATATAGCGCTTCATGGAGTTGTAGTGTTTTTTGATCGGTGCAGCGTCTCCATATTGTTTATTTAACATGTCCATTGCATAAAAATATGCTGCCGGCCATGTCACATCATCATTATAAATAGTCCAGAATCTGGGTGAAACAACCGAAATGGCTCCCTCAGGACTTTGAGAATCCTCGATATCTTGAACCCATTTACTGTAAAGTGCTGCATTATCAAAGATGAAAGCCTCGCCAAAACAACCCGTTGCACGATCACCAAGCCAACCCATTCTCTCATCCCGTTGAGGGCAGTCGGTAGGCATTCCACGATAATTCCCGCGTATACCCCAATATGCATTTTTAAATACTTGATTGATAACTTTATTAGATGTTTCAAAATGACCGGTAGTTTCCATCTTATCGTAAGTTACTTTACCTGTGAAATCAGTCAAGTTGGGTTGATAATTGAGTCCCGAGATCTCTACATATCGGAATCCATGATATGTAAATGAAGGTTCCCAAGTAAACACACCATCTCTTGCAGGGGTGTAAATATCGCTAACTTTTGCTGTACGGATATTTGCAAGATAAATGGTTCCATCAGCATTTAGCGTTTCAGCAAATCTGAAGACAATAGGTTTACCTTTAGTTGCTGTTAAACTGTTAACTTTCAACCAGCCAACCATGTTCTGTCCCATGTCCAGAATATATTTGCCATCAGATAGTTTTGTTATACCCACAGGAGTGACTTCATCCTGAACCCTGATATTTGGATTAGGTTGAGCTGTAAGTTTCCCCTTCGGAGCTTCCATTATATCTGCATTTTTCCAATTTGAATCATTGTATTTGGCAGATTCCCAGCCGATAAGCTCTAATCTTGAATCGTACTCTACACCATCAAATTCATTGTTCGCTACAATAGGACCTTTAGAAGTAACCTTCCATGATTCATCACTCACAATTCTATCAAAAGTGCCATCCTTGTATTCGATTTCCAATTGTGTTATTAATCGAGGTAGGCCAAACATCATTGTTTCATTGCCGCGCATTCCAAAAAACCGACCATTTCCCAAAGTAACACTTAGTAGATTTGCCTTTTTTTGAATGAGTGATGTTACGTCATACACATTGTAATAAACCCTGTCCGGATACCAAGAAGGAGTGGGGGAGAGCACATCTTCTGAGATCTTTTTCCCATTTATAGCTGCTTCATAAGAACCCAGTCCCGAAATATATATCGTTGCACGTTTGATATCTCTTTTTACCTCGAATGGTTTTCGTAAATATCGAGCTGCTAATCGAGTATTATCTTTAGCAGTCTCTTTTGCATTTGAGAGCGAATTTTCACCAATCCATTTTGCTAGCCATTCATTGCTATTTAATATAGCCATCGACCATTGGTTTATATCACTCCAATCGTTTTTTCCTTGATTTGTAATAACCCTTACCCTCCAGTAGTATTTTCCTTTTGATTTCAGAGCATCTCCATTATAAGAGATTAAATGAGACTGTTCGCTAGTAACAATTCCAGAATCCCATAATAGATTTTTCCCCTTTTTAAGATCTTTTGATGATGAAGCTACCTGAATCTGGTATGAAATCTGTTTAAGATCTGACTCTGTAGATGAAATCTTCCAAGAAAAGCGTGGTTGTAATGTAGCGATTCCTTGAGGGTTTTCCTGCATTTCAACTTTAAGAGCTGTAGTCATCGATTTTTGGTTGTCAAAACCTGTAAACAAGATTAAGACAAAGATGGCAATTAATACTGTAAAATGTTTCATATTGTAAGAGTTAAGAATATATGATTAAAATGTAAATATAATTAAATTTATTTAGTTGGTGAAAAAATATTTACCTGACGGCACTTCAAAAAGTATATATCCGTCTTTTTTACCAACGATTTTCGCAATACCGGTCGACTCTTTAGTTTCTCTACCCTTTTCATCTGGAAAGTAAACGGTTGATTTACAATTGGGAGGAACGGTAATATTAAGCGTGGTACTACCGTTTTCACGTTTCCATTCAGACTTTATCATACCTGCCGGAGAATCAAATGAGGCCTTTGCCCATTTTAATTGCGATTCACTGAGCTTAGGTACTCTTATGATAAATTTCTGAAATCCTGGTTTTGAATCATCTCTTCTGATTCCAGTCACGCCATCAATATACCATGCTCCCGGATACAGATATGAACTATGTAATAATGAATGTCCCGGCAGGTCTTTCTCCCACATTTCCCAAATAGTCGTAGCATCGTTTTCACGCATGAACCCCCAGCTGGGATAGGTGGTTTGCGAAGTCATAGAATAAATCAAATCATCTCTTCCTTCATCACGTAAAACCTTGAAGAGCATAGCTCCCCCGGTAATTCCTACATCAATATGACCTTTATTGTTTATAAGTATTTCTTTTTCGAGTCTGTCCATTACAGTCTTATGCAATTCTGGAGGTACAACACCTCCATAAAGAGCTGCTGCCAGATTTGCCATCGATTTATCGGAATAACTTTGATCATCAGGATTATAGAACTTTGCATGAATTGCCTTACTTGATGCCTCAGCTTGCTTTTCCCATTCTTCTGCTTCTTTTGTACGACCAATAATTCTGGCTATTTTAGCGCCGGTTCGCAAGTTATAAACCCAATAGCAATTATTCAAACATAAAGTTTCTGGTTTATCATTGTTCATACCTTCAGCTGTAGCATTGGGCCAAAGCCAATCCCCAAGAAAATCCCAACCTCCGCCATATCTCTTTAACATATCATTTTCAGTATTCGATTGAAGGAATGCAATCCATTCTTTTATCATTTCAAAATTTGTCTCAAGTACACGTGTGTCTCCCTCATGTTGATATAAAAGCCAAGGTAGAGTAACAACTATTCCGCCCCAAGCCGGTCCGCCGCCACCATGATAAGTCGGCGCGGTTTGAGGAAGAACGCCATTATTCAAAAAGCGACCACTACTTACTTGTTTGTGTGCCCATTCTGGATTATTCATATCTCCTACCATCGGTTCAGTGCCCTGAACATCACGCCAGTCTTCTAACCATTTGGAATAAAATGCTCCCATTTTATAATTAAACATTCCTGTTTCGCTAGTAGCATGCGCATCTCCTCCATAACCAAATCGCTCTCGCTGAGGACAATCTACGATGTAACCACCTATCGACAGATTACGGAAAGTCCAATTTATTCGGTCATGTATCCAATTTTGCAAGGGATCGGAACTCTCAAACGTTGAGGCAGATTCGTAAGCAGTACGGACTTGCCATCCCTTAATATCCGAAAGCTGAGGTTTTGATTTCATCCCTTTTATTGTAATCCATCTGCCGGATGCATAGTTAAAATGATGTCGGAAAGTGCCTTTTCCTGAAGGACCAATTTTATAAGCACTATGATTTCTGAATGTCATTTCATCTTGTTCTCGTTCTGAATAGAGAAAATCGATTAGTGTACCTGGTTCACCGGATACGTTTATTTGGGTCCAACCAGCAAAATTTACACCCATATCCGCGCGATAAGTACCGTCTGCACGTTCTTCAATACTTATAGGATTGATTTCCTCAAACAATTTGTTTGTTTCCATCTTTTGTGCTGATAAAGTCAGTTTCGGAGCATATTCAATTGCCTGATCCCAAGATGAATCATTATAACCGATTGTATTCCAGCCTTCTATTTCTTTATTTCCATCATAGATTTCACCTCCATAATTTCCAAACTCCCAAGTTCCTAATAGTTTATTTGGACTTGAATGGGTTTTCCAAGAATTATCTGTTACAATCCTGCTGATTTTCTTACCTTTACAGTTATAAACGTCTGCTTGTGCAATTACAATAGGGGTACGCGGTTTGTCAGATGTTATATATGGTGCGAAAATTGACCAAGAGGCTCCCAGCCATAATGAAATTACATTTTTTCCTGGTTTAAGTGCCTTAGCAATATCATATGCAATATATCTTGCACGTCTGGTATGATCGCTTACTGCAGGCGCAAGCACATGGTCTCCTATTTTAATTCCGTTTACAAATAATTCATGATAACCTACTGAAGCAACAAACATTGTAGCTTTACCTGGTGCCTCATCAATATTTATTGTTTTGCGTAACCATGGGTCTTCTACATTACATTCTCTTTGCGAAGGATCAAATAGTTGATCAGTGCCAATCCATTTTGCCGACCAATCAAATTGTGAAAAAAGTCCGGTGCTCCATTGCGCAGGATCACTCCATGCGGATTGTTGACCTTTTTCATCTTTAACGCATATTTTCCAATAATAATTTTTATCAGATAATAGTGGGTTCCCCTTATATTCAATAAGTTGCATGCGGTCTGAAGATGTCCATCCCGTATCCCACATATCTCCCAAATTCTTATCCAGTTTGGCTAATGAACGACTAACTAATATACGATAACTTGTTTGTTTCTGTCCATATTCAGAATCGTTCATTGCAGACAAAGTCCAACTAAAACGAGGATGTAATTCATCTAGTCCTTCAGGATTAGAAAGATATTCACACTTTAAATCTACTGGCGTAATACTGCTTGCAGCTTGGGAATAAGTTGCTGCAACTATTAAAAGAACGAATACCAACTTAAAGATTTTTATTCTCATTTTCTTATTTTTTTCTATTACTATTACTATTTCTATTTTCTTGGATCATATAACTGTGGAAGCCAGACTTTAAAGAAAGGGAATAAGTTCTTAGCATTCCCTGCTGAAGCATAATCACATAATTCAATATCTATAGGTTGTGAATTATATTCAGCGTACGACTCAGGTGAAAATCGTGCAGAAAAGGTCATCCAAATATCAGGATTTGCTTTATTTACAGGAGTTAGTTCGATTGTTCCTTGATCGTTTAACAATGGTGTAAGAATGGCTTCAAGATGTGGACCAAACAAACGTTCATCTCGCGTAAGTACAATAGGTCCACGAGTAATTGCTATGTATTTTTCTCGATCTCCAATGCGATGTAGTTTAGCTTTTAAATCGAAATTAATCGAAACTGAATCGTTATCTTTCCATAATCTATTAATCTTTAGGTAACCGCCTGCAACTGTATTTTGTATCGCTTCTCCATTGACCATAACCGACACTTTTTCACACCAAGATGGAACTCTAAATGCCAATGTCATTGTTTCGGATTTCTTCATTTCCAATTTAATATCAACCTTCCCTTCAACTGGATATTTTGTTTGTTGTATCAAGTTTATGATAGCTTTTTTAGGTGTCATTACTTCGTATTCTCCATCAATAAAGAAATTTACAGTTGCACCTTCGTTACTTTGCATAACAGCAGTAAGCGGGATAGTGAACAATCCTCTCGGACCGCTTGCATTACAGCAGTTTAGCCCCATTCCACATTGTTCGGATCCTTTAAGGCGTTGTCCTGATAATGGAGTGTATTTTGCCCAATCCGAGCCATCGGGTCGCATAGAACCGAGTAATGCGTTGTAAAAAGTTTGTTCAATGGCATCTGCATATTTTGTTTCGCCGGTAAGACGCAACAGTTGCTGATTCAACTTCAACCAAGTAACGGTTACACAAGTCTCCTGATAATGCTCTATTGGAAATTGTTGTAAATCTTTCCCTGAAAACCAGGACTCTACTGATGCTCCAGATCCTGCAATATTAATCTCTGAATCAATAATGCTTTGCCATGTGTTTTCAACTGCAGTTTTGTATTCTTCTTTTCCGGTCAATCGATATAATTCTAACAATCCTTCATAGCATGACATCATTTCATACGCTTTTTGTCCTTGTTCCCAGCCGTACCAATTATCAGGTGCAGGCTTTGGAAATCTTTTCCCAACAGGAATTTTTGATTTCGAAATAAGTTGAGGCCCTTCCGGTAATTCCCATTGACGAACAATTTCTTCAGCAAAATCAAGGTACGTTTTATTCCCGGTTCTCACATAAAGTTGTGTCATAGGTTCCAAAACTGAAGATGCCGCCATTCCCCTATGATTGCCCATTTTTATTATTTTGGACTCTTTTTCGTTCAATTCCTTTATCAGAAAATCTGCTTCTTTAGAGGCTGCATCTAACACTTTTTTATCTTTTGAAATATCATAAAAAGCAATTAGCCCAAGTATAACATATTTGCGGCCCCATATATCCCATGCTTTCAGATGACTTTCGGGAGCATAATTCCCGATATATCCATCGGAAGTTTGCGTTTCTATCAATCCGTAAGCGGCTTTCTTCAACACTTCAAGTAATTCAGTAGTGGGTTTATATTTGTAAGCTAAGGCTGCAGAAGTAAACCATTTCCCCCAAAACTCACCTTGCCAACAACTGTGCTCATCTCTAATCGTAAAAGGATGAATGAGTACATCAACATCTTGTGCCAATATTCTATTATTATATGAGGCATTCAGCTTGTTGCCGATATGCCCATTTATTATTGCTGAATGAGCAGGCAAAAGCTTGTCGTGCACATCAGAAAATACTTTTTCTTTTTGTGCTGCAATAATCTGACATATTATCAGAAAAATCAATATAGTTTTTATTCTATTCATTTTAAAGTTGATATTATTTTACAATGATTTTCTCAATTTTCATCCAATGAACGCACCTGTTAAACCATTCGTCGAATTCAGGAATTTGAATAAATCCATGGTTCCCACGTGAATAAATATGTAATTCAACCGGTACATTATTGTCTTTTAATTGTTCGTAAAAATTCAAACTGTTTTTGACATTAACAACACTGTCATCATTTGTGTGGATAAGAATACTTTTTGGAGTATCTTTATTTACATGTAATTCATTTGAAAAGAAAGTTACTTTCTCCTTATTTGGAAATTGACCGAGTAAGTTATCTCTTGAACCGATATGACCAATACTTTCTGAAAAACTGATAACTGGATTGATTAATATCATAAAATCAGGTCTCAAGTTTATTTTTTGATTGTTTTCTATTAATATAGAATCATAATGAACGCCTAATGATGCCGCTAGGTGCCCTCCAGCCGAAAATCCCATAATCCCAATTTTATCTGGATTAATACCCCATTGTTTAGCATTTTTTCTGATTAAGAAAATGGTCTGTTGAGCATCTTTCAATGGTGCATAAGGTCTGTCGTCTTTTGTAATATCGTTTGGTAACCTGTACTTAAGGACAAATGCTGCAACTCCAAGTTTGGTAAATTCTTTTGCAACATTAAATCCTTCCCGTTCCATGAGAAGAGTATGATAACCTCCACCCGGACAAATAATAACAGCACTTTTTAAATCATTGTTTTGTGGAATAAAAGCCGTGAATGTAGGATTAGTAACCTTTCTAATCAAAAGTCCAAAAGAAGCATCCTGAGTATGTTCCTCTTCAGATTGTTCTTTTATCTTATCGTAAAGATAGACCTCCTCTACAGTCGTTTCCTTTTCCTGACCAAAAAGACCGTAATTGAACAAACATAGCACAAAAAGAAGTATGTATTTGATATTCATCATCATCTCTTTAATTTTTTAAATTTTTCGAGAAAGAATAATATCCACCTCCCACCTCTTTGAAAACCTTTTCTCCTGGTAAATAAACCTTGGCTTTACAGTTTTCAGGAATGGAAATATTCATCGTGAAATTATCATTTTCAATTTTCCAATCGACAGATATTTTACCATATAAAGAATTATAGTGAGCCTCAACAAACTTCAAGTCACCAACAGGTTTTGGAGCAATTACAATGTTTTGAAAACCAAGATTTGAAGCGTTATCTACATTTATCCCTGCAAGAGATTTGTAAAACCATTCTTCAATTTGTCCCATCATAAAATGATTCCATGAATTTCCATTTCGGGGATCCCACTGCTCTGTAAGTGTAGTAGCACCAAACTGAATTTGAAATCCATAACCTGGTACTTCTTTATGATTATGCATTTTATACATAATATCATCAAGTCCATTTTCAGATAAAACCTGATATAAATATCTATTCCCAACGTCCCCTGTTGTTAATTTATAGCCATGATTCTTTATATCCTCAACAAGATTATTCAATACATCTCGTTTGAATTCCGGAGGAACAACATTAATAAACAGAGACATGGCGTTTGAGGCCTGACTGCCAGTACCATATTGCTTGGTGTCTTCATTAAAAAACTCTTTGTTGTATGCTGTTTTTACTTTTTCTCTTAGATCGCTATAAAATGCAATATCTTCTTCTTTTTTTAGCATTTCTGATGCTTGCACAAGATAATCAATATCCATATAATAATGCATTGTAGCAGATAGAGGGATAGGTGTATTTCTTGAAGTTCCGGCAGGGAAATTTACATTATAGTCATACCAATCACCAAGTCCATGAGAAACAATATGATTAGTGGCGGTAGAAGAAAGATAATCGACATATTTTTTCATTACATCATAATATTCAACAATCAGTGAATTGTCTCCATAAAATTCATAATACATGAAAGGAAAGATCACAGCTGTGCTTCCCCATTCTGGCGAATCTCTGAAACCACCATCAAAAATCACATATTCTGGTGCAATGTCCGGAACAAGTCCATTGGGGAGTTGAGCATCACGGATGTCTTGCATGATTTTTGGAGCAAAACTTGTCAAATTGAAATTATATAACAATCCCGGACCATTTAAATGAACTTCTTCAAGCCATCCTAATTTTTCTCTGTGTGGGCAATCTGTGAATACAGCTTGCATATTACTTTTTATTGCATTAATAATTATTCTGTGAGCATCATTAAAAATTTCATTAGAGCTATGAAAATAACCTGTTTGTGGAGCTGAATTGTATGTAAAACACGATTTTAACTCTAATAATAGTGGTAAATTTCGGTTGTCATTGTTTACTTCTGGCTTTGCCCCTTCAACTTGAATATAGCGATACCCATAATAAGAAAAGCGAGGATGCCATATCTCTTCTTCAGTACTTTTCAGTGTATATTCATAAAAATGTGGAGCACCAGATTGAGATTGATTAACAGAACCATCATTATTTATATTTTCTCCTACAGTTAATTTTATTACATCTCCTTTTTTACCTTTCACTTTAATCATAGGAAAACCTGATAAATTTTGTCCCATGTCAAAGACATAAGAATTGCCTACTAACTTACTGCTTTTCACGTCATATGTTTCCATGATTTTTATTGGATCAGCAGTTTGTGGTCTTAATTTTCCTTTTGGTGACTCTTGAACAATCACATTATTCCAGTTAGAGTCATCAAAACCGGACTTGTCCCAACCAACATGTTCCAGTCGTGCATCATAACTTTCGCCGCCAAACATATCGTTATACGTAATTGGACTTAGAGCGTACTTCCAATTCTTATTAGAAGTAATCTCCTCTCTAG
Organism: Dysgonamonadaceae bacterium; assembly: GCA_041672395.1. GTDB lineage: Bacteria > Bacteroidota > Bacteroidia > Bacteroidales > Dysgonomonadaceae > UBA5287. The sequence goes on from JBAYZS010000011.1 coordinate 39,414, forward strand.
TGCCATCTTTATATCTAATAATCATTTTGAAGAATAGGGTAGGTGGTCCAAAGCTCACTTGCAGTTTTTTATAGCGACCCCCCTGTTCATTAAAAAAACCATTTCCAAGAAGAACACCAATCGTATTATCCTTTGTTAGATGATTTGTAACATCATACGCATTATAATAAACCGTTTTATCATAATCACTCAACATTGGAGCAAACTCTGAATCTCCCATTTTTTCACCATTCAGCGTTAACTCATAATGTCCCAAACCAGAAACATATATGATAGCATCTTCTACCTCCTTATTGGTAGAGAAGTCTTTTCTTAAATAGATACTTCTTTCAGAAAGAGGATGTGTATTTTCCCATTTTATGCCAGCTTCGGATGAGGCAGATAATCCATGATAATTTCTTCCTTCAGGAATTTTTGAATCTTTTTTGTCGATAGCACCTATCCATTGAGCATTTGATTCAATGTCCGATGGTGCTACTCTAAAAAAACTCATTTTACTCCAGACTGATTTTTGATTTCTGTTATTCCACACTCTAACACGCCATTTATACTGTTGACCAGGTATTAATGTTGTTTTCCCATTATATTTTACTTTTTGACTTAAATTGGATTTAATCTTTCCCGATTTCCAAATTCTTTTCTCTTTACCTTTCTCAATAGAATATAATTCAATGGCATAAGCAGTTTGTTTAATTCCTGATTTTCCCGATTGAATTTGCCATCCAAAATCAGGTGTTGTGGTTGAAACAAGTAGAGGATTTGACTTGTAATCACATGTTAAATTTTGGACGCTAATGTCTTTTGCATTAATTGTAAAACTATAAAGGATCGTGATTAATAAGATTAATACTCCTTTAAATGAATGAAATATATTGATATTTTGCATTTTAATGTAATTAGTTTGTTTTTGAACAGATATTTACAAAAGAAATATTGAGTAAATGAGCTAACTTTTCAATTTTGTGAGCAATATGACCAATTCCTACAGCACAATGATGTGATGGACCATGTTTACTCCATGTATTAATAAATTCGCGGATTCCGCAATTAAAAGCATATCTACTATTAGTGTTGCCTATTTCCAATGTTGGACCTTCAACAGATTCACCCTCTGCTGCTAATAAAAAAATATTATCGTGACTTTCAACAACTGAAAGAAGGGTTATTGGGCCATTTTTTACTGACATTTCTATAGATAATCCATTGCCTGGTTTTCCGTGATACATGGGCAATGGAACAAGCTTGACACGACCTTCAGCAATCTTAAAATGTGCAGGTCCGTCGTGTCCTAAATATATTACATCGTCTTGAAAATCCATAAGATAAAATTCTGAAAATGAACCGCCGGCACCAAAAGCACTTAATATCTTCATAGCGTGTGCATTTTTAATTTCACATTCTCCTGCTACTGGAATATTCTTGCCGGTAAGTAATGTATTTCCTGCAATTAAAGATGTTACAATGTTCTCATAATCGTTACCCTCTTGGCCTTCATAGTAATAAGCTAATGATTTTAATTGATTATTCTCAACCAATTTATCTAATGCAACAGATGTGAGCGCTGCACGTTCAATCTCAGATTGAATACATTTTTTATCTATATCAAAAACTTCCTGGAATTCAGTTACTTTATTTTTTATTTCATCACCTGTTACGTGATCTCTGATAGTCTTTAATTCGCACATTTCAATCATATCGAAATGGGTCCCAAATATTATACTATGTTTGGTTAGATCAGAATAAACATCCAACATCCCTCCGTAATAATTTCCTAATATACCCATCCTGTTATTTTGTAACGTATTTAATACGATGGTCGCATCTAGCCAATCTTCAACTTCATTCCAAACGTTCTTATCATTTAAAAATCCGGTAATAATTTCATATTTAATTGAGGCCTTGTTTAGCACACCGGCGATTTCTGGAATTGAGCAAGCCTGACAATGTTCTAACCATAAACTCGTCTTTTCGGCATAATCTTCCAAAGCATTAAACTTATTATAATCTATTCTTTCTTCAGGTTGTAGATTTAATATGATAAATGGTTTTTTTACTTTCTGTGCTATAGGCAGAATTGTTGATGACAAAGCATAGGTTGATACAAATAAAAAGATTAATTCAACATTGTTGCTACAAAAAGAATCGGCAACAATTTTAGCTTTATTGATGTTGTCAACCATTCCGGCATCTACTACTTCAATATTATTATGGTTTTCAATTTCTTTCTTTATTTTATCATGATAACCATTTAGTTTACCAAGTAAAGAACTGAATTGTGGCCAATAAGTATCCAAACCAACACTAAATAAACCTATTTTGCTCATTTTTTGATAATTAAATTCTGAAATCAATGCATTAATTCAAAATCCTCAAACAACCCATAATCTAACAACTGATAATCTTCTCCTGCAATGGGCTTTTCTATACCTTTCCAATGCCATGGTGAAGCCAATCCCTTGGCTGGATTTTTATAATGAGGGCCTAATAAATTCTTATGACTCCCAATAACTCTTATTGCTATATTGTTTTTCCCTGAACGTAAAAACGATGTTATGTCCAAAGTAAATGGGTCAAAACCAATAATGCCAACCTTTTCATCATTCACATATATTTCAGCTACTGTTCCCGCCCATTTACCTAATTTTACAATAAAATTCCCTTTTATATCCTTTAGGTCATATTCTTTACTATATTCTACATCCCATGAATAAAAAGGTAATCGTTGTTTTTTCCAACTTCCAAAATTCATTTCAGTTGTTCGAGATGAAATACTCCATCCACTCTTTTCAGGTATTACACCAAAATCTCCTAAAATATATACTGGTTCAATTTCAGCAAGTATTCTCATTGGTTTAACAGTCAATTCAACCTCATTGATACCTTCTTTTAATGTGTTTCCAATATTATAAACTCCAAATGATTTATCAAGCCACCATTCATTAGGTATGGGCGAAACCTTTCTTCCGTTTACTTTGACTGAAAAAATATGTGGTCGTTCTGTGACAAGCTTAAATGCTGAATAATCAACGGTATTATCTATATTGAAATGATATATTACAGAAAAGCCTCCAGATTTAAATGTGTCTCTTTCAATAATACTGCGTTTAAATTGCACTGATGTATTCCAGGGATTACCTGATTCAAAACCATGTGCTTTGAACACTCTATCTGCTGCATCTGAAACATGAATGTTTTTGAAGCTCTCATTATTTAAAATAAGATCACAAAAATCAATAGGGAATGCATTATTTTGAAGCCTTTTAATCTTAGTCTTATTTATAGCGGGTATAGTTTCAGATACATTAAGCTGTTTCTTCATTGGATACTTCTTATTCTTATCATCACTTATAAAAAGCATTAAACTTCCTGCGGGTTCAATTTCAAAATGAGTTACCAGGTTTTTATTCTTTTCTTTAAATGGATAAGAATAAATGTTTCCCGTAAAAACATCTAATTCAAATATGGATCTTCCTTTTGGTAGAGAAAGTTGCCCAATGGTTTTTTCATCCATTGATGAATTTACAAGAAAAAGCAGCTCTCCATCCAAATATTCTCTGCGATGATGAAATAAGTTTCCGTCTTTATAAGTGAAATGAATATCGTTTTTAGAAACTGTTTTTTCAATTACCTCCTGAGATAAACTGTCAAAATGAGATACAGCATCTGAATCTAATAAATTTGCAATATCGTTATTAATAATACCGTCAACTTTGTCAGGTGTATTAAAACACAAAACGCGACCTCCGTTTTTAATAAATTTTTCCAATAATAAAAAAGTGTGGCGACTGATATTTTCTGTGAATGGAGGGAGTATTACTGTTGAATAGGATGCTTTGCCGATAACAAAATTCTTGTTCTTTATCGACCCTTGATCTTTAATAATGTTTTCAGAAGCTAAATCAAATTCCACTTGACTCTTTTCAAGTGAAGTAACAAATGCTTGAAAACTTTCTCCTATTTTCATTAATTTTGAGTTACTGCCGGTATGAGAATAGTAGCACCATAATGTTGAATTTGGTTCAATGACTACTATATTGTTTTTTTGTGTGCCTTCGCTTAAAAGGAATGATAATCGAGCAAAGTAATCATTTAATATTTTATAATTGTTCCACCAAGGTGAATGATAAGTGAAAACTGGAGGATAATCGTATTTTCTAGCTCCACTCAGTGTTTGATGCGATAAATGCTGGTTCATAAAGTTTACACCAAGTACATATTCCCAATCGCCTAATCTTTTTAAATCTTTGAAAGTTACATCCCAACCTCCACCACCATAGGTTTCACTTAGAGTTCGTTTGTAATTCATTTGGTTTGCAACACTTCTCACTTCTTTTACTGCTCGTACATTCCCGAACTGTGCTTGAGGAGAAGTCTCATTGAATTGGTTAAAAAGCATATCAATACCAGGCATTTGATGCCATGCATACATAGCCATATTGTCTGGACCGTCATTCATATTTGGCCATCCATGCTCCCAATAATGTCCCGTCCATTTGAGATTATGTTTATCTGTATAATTGAACCATGGCTTAGCCCATCTATCAATAAATAATTGTAGTAATGTTTCCATATATTGATAGCGAACCATCTTCCATTCTCCAATCTCTTCGCTTAAGAGTGGCAAATATGGCTGTAAATTATATCCCCATTTCTTTTTAAAAACATCAAATAAATCTGGTGTCCATCGTAAACCTCCTGAGGTTACAATATTTGGCTCATCTGTGAAAATTCCAGGAACAACATTACCAAATGATTCTTGAATGGATTTTTCGTATCCTTTCATCGTAACATCAATAAACTTTTCTGTCACACCAGGTACTAGTAAATCAACATATGAAAAACCGGCATGCCAATTACTTTTTTGATAATATGTTTTTTTATATAGATAATAATCTCCTTCTTTGCCAATATAGTTACTTATTGAAGGGGTAATATCTATGAAAGAATTGCCTTGCTTAAGTAAGCATAAATATATTTGATCAGAGTTTTCTGGTAATAAATTTACTTTCTCTAACAACAAACCCTGTCCCTGATTATAAGATTCTGGATATTGAGATGGTACATGACCTCCGGCAAAACCACTTGGATAGGAATTCTCATCATAAATCCAAACATCCATACCTAATTCCTTCCCTTTCTTAACGGCATACTTATATAGGGAATACCATTCATCAGACTTATATTCGGTTACTAATCCTGGTCGAGGATGAATAAAAAAACCACCAAATCCACTTTTTTTTAGATCATCGATCATTCTATCTATTTCAGATTCAGTAATAATTTCGTTAAAAACTAATAGAGGACACGACCTGTATTTATTATCAGGATTTAAGAATTTCTTTTCGATATTCTTAAAGCTACTCTGCTTTTTTATATATTTCTTATTATTCTGAGAATTCAAAACAATAGGAAACAACAAAAACAAAAGAATAAAAAAAGAATTAAATGTCTTCATCAATAGTTTATTTAGTTGGAATTTTTACAATTAATAATTAGTAAATTATTCGAAGGAATAATCTGGAATACGGCACCGGATGCATCTTCTGATTTTTTTGCAGATCCTTTATCACAAGTTATACCATATTTAAAATTATTAAACTCGGCATTTATTTTGTTTTTTTCTATCGATTTAAAGGGTAAATCTATACCTGATGCTGTCACAAGTTCAAGTATCCAATTAAAATCTTTTTCTTTTGTCTTGCAGGATACTTCAAAATGATCTTCGTGGAAAATGATATTGAAAACATTACTTTTTTCATCTTTACACTCTACTTTTAAAATGTCATTCGCAATTTCAGTGACAACAGGACTTTCAAGAGCGACTTCTTTTTTGTTCCCATATTTATCTGTTCTCATAATTCGTAGCCCTGCTAAATCATCAGGTCTGCTCCACATAAAACCATCAACAATAGGAAGCGTAAAATATAAAAATTGATTTCCATTACCTGCTTTTCTAAAATAAGGAGACTCAAATTTTTCATTAAATAGGTGTATGTCTCTGAAACGAAAAGATTTGCCTTTCCATAGCAAATTTGCACGATAGAAACGACTGTTGAACCAAACGGATTTATTGCCTTGATTTCTAATGTCTGAAAGTGTGGTTACCGCAGTTGGAGGTGTTATATTGAAATGTTCCTTAAACCATGTTCCCGATTTCTCTAAAGTTTCTACCTTTATTTTTTTTAAATTCCTGAGCGAATCTATAAGTGGGATCTGCATTTTTAAGCCTTCTTGCATTTCACTCCAGGTAAAAGAGTTTTCCTGACCTGCCTGGGCATAATTGAAAGCTAAACTAGGCTGATTAACAATAGATTCAAAAAAATATTCTACCCATTTTTTGCTTTTTCCTGATTCATTATAGACTGGCTCAAGGGATATAACACCTTGACGATTGCCTCCTAATCCATTATCATATTGATAGATTGGATCACTACCCAACATGCGGAATATGGGTACTGGAATTTGACACTCAGCTGTTTGAGCTGGCATATATGCATTTAAACGACTGGGATAATAGGCTTGGTTCCAATAACCTCCCCATAATGTGTAACCATCGGTACCAATTTGATCTTTACAATTGCATGATGCAACAATATTATATTTTTCATACATATATGAAAGGGTGTGGGAGTCAATAAACCAGGAACCAACAGATTTGGGATAATAACCAAAACACTCTTTAAACTTTTTCATATATACATCTACCAGTTTTTCCCTTTCTTGGGGACTGTAGCCGGTTGTGAATGCAATATTTGCATGCGAAACCCAGGAATGCTCGCCACGCCATTTTATTCCGGCAGCTTCAACATGGGGTTGGGTAATTTCCCACCAACCACCTATTTCAAAATCAGAGCTGAGTTTGTTCTTTAGTAATTCTTGATATTTAGGATTAATCAAAGCATCGTACTGGAGCAAGAATGTCGCAGGTAAATGATATCTTTTCAATAATTTTATCTGCTCTTTTACAGTCTCGAACAAAAGACTGTCTGAATTCTCAACACGATAATCTGTCTGCCGAATAAAATTAATAATATTAATTATACGCGGTGAATCTGATCCTCTATTACTTTCAACTACATCAGAATTAGCAATGCAATTAAAACATAAGACACAAAAGAGAATTATCGTAATAATTATTTTATTTCTAAGAGTCATTATTCAATCTTTTAATGGATAAATTTTAAAAATGATAACTTGTTTTTTCATCGTTGATTTGTTTACTAATTTATCCATGTAATTTGTTTGTTGTTGATATTATGATGAAAAAATTATTAAAGAAATAGGGGTATTAATTAAAATGTTATTTTCACACTACAAAACAAAATTATCAAATTTTAATGTTTTTACCACTAACCTAAATGATATTTGGACTATACTATTTGATATTTAATTTTGTCAAAATCGTTCACAACTAATGGCTTCCTTTCAATAACTAATTAACACGGATCTCATTTTTTTAGTCATAAAACAGGTTAATATTTATTAATAACAAAATGGTCTGATCTTTTTTATAGTAAAAAAGACATTTAAAGATAAAGGTTAAAGTGTTAGTAATATGGTTGTTGATTTAATTAAGTGGGCAAACAGAATTTTATAACTCATGTTTGCCCACATTATTTTATTAGCTCATCACGTTTATAATTTAAAGTATTCTTTATATCTGTTGAATAAATTCCCAGCTTGGAGATAGGCCGATTGTGGACTCATAAAATGAGAAAATTCAAAAGTGATTGCTTTGTCATATCCGCAATTCTGAGCAGCTTCAAGCTTCATTCTTAATTTATCGAATTTAATAGGTAAAAACTTTATTGGCATATCACGGTCAAAAGTTTCAGCGTTTGTCCAACATTCCATTCCATATTTATCAGCTAATTGCTTGTTTACTGAAAAAAAAACATTCAATTCGTTATAATCGATATGGCCATCCTGAAATGCAACAGCATCAACAACTTCATGGATCCCGGCGAAAATTTCATCCCACTCTTTTTCGTGCTGCCTTACAGATATAGCTTCCTCTTTAGAGAGGGAGGTCCCACTAGCAGCAACAGCTTTTTTCCCATCTATCCATGGTGATATAAATGTTGGTAAACCTCCTGATACATCCTTACACTGCTTGCCCATTTCATAAAACGCTCCAATGGCTCCTTTAGTGGCACGACTAATCTCACCACTCAAATACCAACCTCCAAAACTTTTATATTTCTCTCCATAATTTTTCCAAACTTCATCAATTACATATTTGTTGTCTTCAATCTCGTATGTCATATCTCCATTTGCCCAATAATGACCTGAATCATACAAACCAAAGTAAAATTTCATATCATATTTTTCGGCTAAACGTAAATACATATCAACAAGATCAACCGATGGCATATAACATCCTTTTCCAATTAAATATTGTGAAGGGTATGTAATGAATTTTTTATAACCGGAACGAATCATAATTACGGTATCTATACCAATTGATTTCATATATTGAAAATCCAAATCCCATTCCGATTCACCCCAATTTTGATGAGGAATGTCATGAGAAATTTCGTCCAGGAATGTACCGGTTATTTTTATACCTTTATTCTCTTCTACAATAAGTTTACTTTTCAGATGGGAGTTCTTTTTAATAATTAGAAATTATTAAAAAAAGATTCATACAAAAAAAGTTATTTTATTAATTTTTCAAGAAATGGAATTACCATAGATTGACTATTAAGGCTATAAAGAGAATTTTCTGAGTAATTACCAACTTTGATACTAATTCCGTTTTCTGGTAATGCTCTAAACATATCTTCATCAGTTGTGTCGTCACCAATAGCAAATACAAAATCATAGTTATGTTCTTCCAATTGCCTTGTAATAACATTCCCCTTGTTGTTTTCAGGTGATTTGATTTCAATAATTTTATCACCTCTTACGATTTGCAAATTCTGTCTTGTACACGGTTCCATAAGTTCGTTGATTATTTGTTTTTCACGCAGTTCTGCCAACCAAACATCCACTTTTCTAAAATGCCAAACTAAAGCGGTATCTTTTATTTCCATAGTAGAATGTGGCGTTTTGTCCACGGTATGTTGAACTATATCAACTATCTCGTCATTCCACGGGTACTTTTCTATCACATTTTGATTCCATTTATTGTTTTCTTTATAAAAAGCGCCGTGTTCGGCAGCAAAGTCGATATCCAATTCTTCAAACCACATATCCATAATTTCTCGATTTCTGCCACTATTTATTATAACTTTATTTTTCGAGTCATCAGCCAGCTTTTTCAACAAACTTAACAATCGTTTCGAGGGTTTAGCATCCATCGGATTTTTTACAAACGGCGCTAATGTGCCATCATAATCCAGCACTATTAATCTGGAATTTGCGGCGTCATATCGGTGTTTGATGTCGTTTAGCTGCTTGTTATCAATTATTTTTTGATTAATACTTTCATTTTGACTTTTAATAGAAATCATTTCTTGAATGAAGTCTTTTGCCCACTTTCTCACATCATTTCTTGCAATAAGTTTTTGCATCTGCGACAGTCGTTCTCCTTTTTCCTTGTCACTCATAGATAGTGCTTGTACCAGTGCATCTTCAATTTCCTTTTTATCATTTGGATTGATGATAATTGCATCAGTCAACTCATTGGCGGCGCCAGCCATTTCGCTAAGAATTAACACAGCGTTATTTTCACGCTGAGTAGCCAAATACTCTTTTGCCACTAAGTTCATGCCATCACGTAGAGGTGTTACCAAGGCTATTTCCGCATTAAGATACATAGCGATTAATTCATTGAAGTTAAAAGAACGATAAAAATAGTAGATCGGCGTCCAACCTATCGTAGAGTACATTCCATTTATTTGACCAATAGTTTGCTCAATTTTCATTTTCAGATCGGCATATAATTGAACTTCATCCCTTGAAGGAACTACTATCATTACCAGAGAGACTTTCTCGTGAAATTCTAAATGATTTTTCAGAAATTCTGCAAACCCTTCGAGTCTGTGCAGTATTCCTTTACTATAATCAAGCCTGTCAACCGAAAGTATGGTGGTTTGTTCACCCATTTTTCGTTTAAGAATTTTTGCTTTTTGGACTACAGTGGGTAGTTTGGAGGCATTGTGGTACTGCTCATAATTAATTCCCATAGGAAATGCATCCACGTGTACAACTCTATCCTTAAGACGTATTTCATCTAAGTTGCAATTTAAGTCCAACACACGATAAATGGCACTAATAAAATGGCGCATATAATCGTGCGTATGGAAGCCAATTAAATCGGCTCCCAACAGCCCTTCCAGACTTCTTCTCTATCAGGTAAAACCCTGAAAAGTTCATAAGAGGGGAAAGGTATGTGGTGAAAATAACCGATGTTTACGTTAGGTTTTTTGTCCCGTATCATCTTCGGAAGTAACATAAGTTGGTAATCCTGAACCCAGATAATATCATCATCTTCTATGTGTGGTAAAACTGCTTCACAAAACAGCCGATTTACCTCCTTGTAGGCTTCCCAATATTCTGTTTTGTACTGAATGTAGGAATAGAAATAATGGCACAAAGGCCAGATCGTACTATTACTGTATCCTTCATAGTATTTTTCAATGTGGTTTTGTGTCAAGTAAACAGGATGGTATTTCAGTTTCTGAAGTCGCTTGGATACTATTTTTTTTTCATTTTCATCTTCTGTGTGAAATCCGGGCCATCCGACCCATACTTTCTCTGCTTTCGTTTCAAGCGAGCCTAATCCTGTAGCCAAGCCTCCAACACTCCTGCTCACGTTAATTTTTCCGTTTTTCTTTTGGACATGAACTGGAAGCCGGTTTGCAATGATAATTATTTTCATTTGTTTATTTTTTTACATTAAAGTCTGATGGAACACGACATTAAACATTCATTTGCGTATTTAGAGAAGCATTACATGACTGTTTCATATTTAAAATATTTAGTTGAAAACCAAATAAAATGACAAATAAAAAAAGATGTCTTAACACCAATAGATGAACTCAAATTCGCTAAAATATGTCATCCATCAGCTTGTTATCTTGATTTCTTTAAAGGTTCATTAAAAATGATTAATAATCAAACGGTTTTAAGATAAATTACGCTTTCTCTGCATCATATATTTTTTCATCTTTCGTTTTGATAATGTCAAGAATATTGAAATTAAACCTATCACCTGATGTAAATATTATTTTCTTGATTCGGTATTTAACCAGATTTTTTTACTAACAAGACGGTCTTTTTACTGACATCATTTTTAAGTACAATGATTATTGCATCCATTTTATTCTGAAACGCAGTATTATTTGAAGTGATTTTTTTTCAAAATAAACTGGTTTTTTAATACTTAAGTTCTTTGATTATTTCTAAATTATCTTTGCTTAAAGCAATGGCAGTAACTTCGTGCCCTAACTTGTGTAAATTAAAACACAATAAAATTCCACTGCTTTGGTCTATTATAAAAGACAATCTCTTTTCTAACTAAATCTTTTTTCAACATATTTTGAATTCAACAACTTTAATGTGCTGTAATAATCCAAATCAAATTCTATCATGTCTCCTACTTTATAGTTGGAGTGAGTATCGTCCAAGTTTACTACAACCATATCAGAAGTTGCTCCTACAATGGTTATGTTTTTGTCTTTAGGACGTAAGTGATTAGGTTCTACGTCCAATAAACCAATATCAATAATGGCTCTTACACCTCTTTTACCGACCATTTCTTCATTAACTTCATACGTGTTGCCTTCTAAGTTTGTTCCGAATTCTCCATTTGGTTCCATCGGTTTTTCCGACATTTCAATAATTTGGCAGTATAGTTTGAAAATATCATTTTCCAATTCGTCCAGTTCAAGTCCTGTATATACATCAGTACCAAAAAATAAGGTTTCACCCACCCTGAAATGATTTATTTCTTTCGGCAATTCGTTATTCAACAGCAAATGCAGAGTGACTGAAGAACCACCTGAAATGTAATTTACCTTATGCCCAAAGCGCTCTTCCAATCTGTTTTTATAATCGATAAGCTTTTGTAATTTTTCATTACTCGGCAATACACCATACAGACAGGATAAATTCGCGCCTATACCAATAATTTCGATATTCTTCAGTTGGTAAACTTTTTCAAAAAAGGAAAGCAGTTTCTCCTGGGGTACTCCTTCTCTGAGCTCTCCAAGCTCCAACATAATGATTATTTTGTGTATTTTCCCTTGTTTTTGGGCTTCTTTTGACAACAATCTTATGGTGTGTGACTCAGTGTTCATGCTAATATCGGCATACCTAACAACGTTGGCGATATCATTTTGGGCGGGTGGTTTAATGTAAATTGTTTCTACCCTTTCATCTATTAATTTTATTGTTTGCAGGTTTGATATGCGCGAGTCACAGACTTGCTGAACTCCTAAATCAAGCAAAGCTTTTAGTAGCGGTTTACTTCCACATAAGAGTTTTGTTACAACAGACCATTTAATGTGATTTTTTGTAAACAGATTGTCAATAAATTCATAATTGTACTTTAATTTATCTGTATTGAATGTAATATATGCCATTATTCTGTTTTTTTTATCAATCTCATTTCGATATACTTAGAAGTAAACCCTAAATGTTTGTAAAGGCCAATTGCCGGATTGTCTGGTTCCACGTGCAATGCAATACTACCATTAGCGTAATTAATAGCATTCTGCATCAATTTTTTACCTATTCCTTTTCCTCTGTATTTTTTATGAGTAGCAATGTAAACCAATATATTTTCGGGTATATAATCTTTCATTCCGGTTTGGTTAACTACGACGCATCCAACAATTTTATCGTACTCAATGGCAGTTATGATAAATCCTCCGAAAGAAACCATTTTATCACTTAAAGCATATGCAATACATTTTTCTATATCATTTTTCGGATCGCCATATTCTTCCAAATTCTCATATAAGAAATCGACAATGAATTTTTTTGTTGCTTCAGTTGGTTTGTTTGCTACTGTATATACAATGTGTGTAATCATCCTTGTTTTATTTTTGTAGTGTTTAATTTAAATACCAAATCTTTTGAATTATCGGTATTTCTTTATTTTTCAAAAAAGAACTATTCTTCATCAAATGCCGGTTTCAAGTCATTGAACCAAGTGGCTTTTGGGTCATATTTTGTAAAAAAGGGAATATCTACCCATTCAGATTTTCTACCTTGCATAAATCGTAAAACATAAACCTTCTCTCCCCTTACTTTCTGTACTCCAAGTACTTGAATTTTTCCGGGTTCACAACTCATACTTGGTCTACGTACAGTACGGCAAATGCCACTTACTTGCCTATAAACATTGCGAAATATGTTCCAACATTTATCGAGAAGAAACTCAAAGTATCGTTTAGAACCCGTGTCCCGAGCAATAAACATATAGTAAGGTATACAGCCTAAATCCACTTGTATGCGCCACAGATCTGACCATATTTCTGATTTGTCGTTGATGTGTTTTAATAGTGGTGACTGGGTCCTTATATTTGCTCTGGTGGCTCTAATCCTTTTTATCGGCATCTTGCTCCATTTGGTTTTTTACTGTATTGTAATATCTTGTTTTCAACATATCTTTTCGTGGAAATGTTAGGGTAAACATTGGATCGGTTTCAACGTTCGCCCAATCAATTAATTCATCAATAACGTAATTATTGGTCTTAAAAGGTAAAACGCGACCCACCACTTCGATAGCCTCAATTATTTCTTTTGATACTCCGGCTATCTGAGGTATCAATTTGTAATTATTCAGCGTGTAGAATTTTAATTGTGATTTGTTCATCTTAAAAATTTTGTTTGTTATGAAATTTACGACGCATCGCCTTATAAAAACAACCAATTAAAAAACCATTAACAATAGTCAGCATTTTCATTAATATCGCAATTCTCAAAATATGCTTTTTGGTAGATACCGGAATTTAAATAGCCAAAAGAATGGCCTTGTAACTAAAGTATCAAATCACTTTAACTAATGAGAACAATAAACTCTGTTAATTTTAAATTCGAGAATGCTTTCGATAATGTTTTCGTTTATCGAAGTCTACAATCCAATTTCTGATTTTTTTACTAAGATTGAATTTGTTGTGTCCAACAAAAAGATACATTGTTGCAATAATTTAGGGTTGAAATGATAATTTCAAATTATTGAAACAAATCAACTGAAGAAAATTAAATAATTTTCTAAAAAGACGTTCTAATAGTATTGTATAATAAAAATAGAACGATAGAAATTTGTCAACATTAAAATAGCCAATTTGATTGAATTATAAGCCATTAATGCTTTGATGTATTGCAAATATAGAAAAAAATGAAAAAAGCACAGAACCGCTTAACGGTTTTTAAGGTTATATAACATTCTGAAAACGGTTAATTAAGAGGTCTTCGTGTATGCAATTTGTTCTGCCTAATGGGTGATTATGAGATTATTCGTTGACTTGATTTTTAATTCATCCCTTTTAATACATTAAATCTGCCAATGGCAACATCAACGATCAAATTATTACCAATACTGTACCTTTCAAAGAGTTTGATCGGCTAAAGGTATTTGTAATGATATTGCTGTTATTTATAAGTATGTAAATCAGATACATCGAGTTATTACGGACTATAGTTGTTTTAAAAAATCTAAAAAATAACTTCAAAGGAATAAGGTTTATATTTAGGAATCTGTATGCTTAATTATTTAACTTCCTCTAAATTACGTTATTTTATAAGAGTTAGTAGTGTTGAATTTAATTACATCATCTTATTAAAATTCGAACTGAATTATGTATCGTTGTATAGAGAGAGCTTGGAAGATTTCTTTTCTTCTATAATAAAATCAGCAATGTCTTATACATCTGCTTTTTGTTGGGAAGATCTATACTTTTAATCATACCGGGAACTAAAATAAAACAGAAAATATCACTTCTGTCCACTTAAAATAAGTTGATTATCATTTCGCTCTTTGGTATCATTGATATCTATATCAGTAATAAATTCATTTACAGGAGTCTTATCCAAAAGAGAGATTCCTGAAATTTGCAAAATCTCGTAAGTTATTCGGTTGATTTGTATATTGTGTTCAACAATTGCAACCGGACAATATGCGATAATTGCACTGTATATTTCGATTCTAAGCGCATTCGGGGAAGTTCCCTAAAAAGATTTGATTTTAAGATTCTGTTTGATTCATTTGAAAAACAGTTCTATTTGCCAACGGTTCTTATAAAGCATTGCAACCTGTTTGGCTGTGAGTTCAAAATTATTTGTAAGGAATATGAGAGTTGTGTTCTTATCCTTGTAATAAAATGCAGCATTCCTAAGGCTTACATGATAATCTTTAGATATGTAGAATCCTTTTAAGAAATCTGTCTGATCGGTTATAACACTTGTAGTTTAATTTACAGAGTTATTAGTCTTAACTTCAAACTTCAGGTTCTTTCAGGCTTAAACTAGAGTCTGCTTATTATCTCCGAATAATGCACAAAATTTTATTTGTGACTTGACTGGATAAAAGTTTATATTTCACATTTTCATGAGGTACGACACAAACCAGTCAAAAACAAACAGAGAGATATCCCTCATGTACCGGATCAGGTTCATTACAAAAATGATTGTCCCTCTCAAACTTCTTGATGTCGTGGGCAATTTGGCATGGATATTATTTAAACCATTCCATATTTACTCTGACCAAACTTCCTTTAAACCTGGTTGCGTTCTGTGGCTTCTCCTTGATCTTTACGTTTCCGGTATCTGCTCTTAATCTCTTTCACCGACTTTCGGCCCAGTGGCTCCCCTGTATACGGGATTCCTTTCTCTTTTAAAACCACCTGTTCTCCCGAGTGAAATAATCTTGTCCACCTGAACCAGATCCGATATTTCCCTGTCAGTTCCCTGAAACCTTCGAACTGTGCCTGAAGACACTGCCCCTCGTTGAAAGCATCCCAATCAAAATGATCTACCTTGGTATATCCATCCAGTAGGCTGATGTTTATCTTGGCACCAAACTCTGTTTTTGCCTTGGCTTTACCACGGAGATGGGGCGAACATGCGGTTGATGAATGTCCTCGATGCAATATTCTACTTGATGATTCCTCTTCTTGTACATTATCTCCTGCTGTGTCAGCATATATATCCATTATTCAGCAAGCATTAATTAAGGTTGAATAAATTTGGATGATTTTTTTTCTTCAGAAAAGAGTGATGCTGTATTTATAAATGTAAGGTGTGAGTATGCCTGCGGAAAGTTACCTAATTGTCGTTTTGTTTCAAAATCTAAATTTTCACTGTAAAGCCCAAGGTGGTTTGCATAATTAATCATTTTTTCAAACAGACGTTTTGCTTCATTCTGCTCTCCAATGACAAAAAGCGCTTCAATCAGCCAAAATGTGTAAATTGTAAAAGAGGACGAAGGCGTTCCGAAGTCATCTTCTGACTTATATCTGTATATTAGTCCGTTGTGCATCAATTTTTTTTAACTGCGTAAACGGTTTTTATAAATTTTTCATTATCTGCTTCATCACGTCATTTCACATAATATGCATCTTTGTCAAGCAATTCAGCTATTTGGCTTGCCCTGTCCAATGCCACCCAGCTCATTACTTTTGAAAAAACAAAATTCCTTTCTTTAGTTCTAAATTCCCAAATGCTTTTATCTGGTTTACGCCACGTGGACTTAACCATACGAACAATAATTTTACCACCTCCCAAATTTCTTCTATTTCATCCAAAGTTCCCTCGAAGTACAGATAATATTTGTAAATTACATCGAGTAGGTAACCAAACGAATCGTTCTGTAATTAATTATAAGCTGCATTCCCAATTCTCACAGGATAAGAATTTTCAAAACCGGAAAGGTGCGTAAGAGTTTCTTCAGTAAGCTCACGTTCACCTCTGATGCCGTACATAATTTGATATGTGTTGTCGCGAGATTTCAAAATTCGCTTAATATAACCGATAAACCGCTCTGCAGCGCCTCTATGTCCCATAAACAGTAGAGTCTCAATAGACATAGAAGCATCACGTATTCAATAAAACCGATAATCCCAATTCCGGCTTTCACCAATGGCTTCTGGAAGGCTGGTAGTGAGAGCCGCTAACATAGCGCCGCTACTTTGGTATGACATTAGTTTCAGAACCAGCAAACTACGTTGGATCTCACTATTATAAAGCATATATTTTCTTGAACGACTGCTCCAGTTAAGCCAATAAACTTTTGTTCGTTCATAGTCCAAAAAATGCGCTGAATGTCAACTTTAACTAACTTTTGATGGTATGAAAGCATAAAATAGTGATTTTCGGTTAAATCAAATTCTACACTTTGAAGCACGGTTTGGAAATTAATTGAAGCATAAAGATATATTTTATGTTCTTCTTCCTTCTTCATAGAAGCAGACTGTATATAACAACTTTTTATCACATTTTTAGTAATTTCCCTGGCAAAATTCATTTGTGGATTGTAGATTATTCGCAGTCTGGGCTTCCCGCTTATTAATCGTAGAATACGATTTCGAATATGCCATCAGTCGAACTGTAACGGGTTAATAGGATATTGGTATTAGGTGAATATTTTTTGCGAAATTTCATAATTGTTGGAAACCTGGATAGTAAATTCTCCACCTTTTTGTCTATCTAATAATTTTGCAAATACAGAAGGAGAATCAAAATCAGGAAAACACAACCAATCCATACTGCTTTTTTTGAAATTAATGCAGCAGTTCGGCAATTTCCGATTACACTATAGTCTTAGTTTTTTGTGTTTTGTAAATTTGTCATAATTGTTAAAGTGAGTAAATAATAGCTTACGATTGAAGGACTTTATCGCTGTTTCTTGCTAAAAAATAATCTTTATCAGGAACAGCGCATAGAGACTGAAAAAAAGATAGCCTTCACTGACTGATATTTTTTTATCTTGCGTGAGCAAATAAAACATAATACCAGAACCAAGCATCACAGGAAGTGAGAAAGCAAGCAAATTTTGTGGAACTGAAATGGTCCCGAAGAACACGGCAATTGATGGAATGAGAAGTGTATTGGATATGCACGAACCCAGTACATTCCCAATGGCTATTGAAGCCATCCCTTTTCGTATGGCCGCTATATTAACTGTTAATTCCGGCAGTGTAGTTCCCAATGAAAGTAACGTTACTGCTATTATTGAACTGGGAATGTTTAATACCTTTGCAATGTTGCTAAGAGAACTGACCGTAAAATCCGAACCAAAATAAATTCCTACGACGCAAATTATTAATAGTATTAATTCTTTAGTCGGAAATTTGTGGTTTTCTACTTCTCCGTTTATTTCTATATCGTTCAGGTTGTTATTTTCTTTAAGCAAGTGTACGCTGTAAATAAGGAAGATAACTAAGCCGATGGAAGCTTCAAGTAATTCTATTTTACCATCAAAAGCGATGATCGCAAAATAAAAGAAACTTCCTAATAAGAAATTAAGATCGGTTAAAATGTAAATCTTACCCAAATCAATATTATGTCTGTTTATCACAACGGCAATTCCCATAACAAGGAGTAAATTGGAAACATTAGCACCAATCACATTACCTGAAAGAATTTCAGAGTTTCCTTGATAAACAGACATTACTCCAGAAACTAACTCGGGTAGAGAAGTACCTATTCCTACAATAAAAACTCCAACAACGAAATTTGGCAAATTCATATATTTTCCAATGGTTGAAGCTGCGTCAGTAAAGTAATTTGATGAAACGATCAAGACAGTGAGAGCCGTGGTGAAAATTAATATATCAATCAACATTATACAGATTTGTTATTTTTGTTATTAAATGTTGGTTCCTTTCTAATCCAAGTTTTTCAATTATTTTTTTTTGATTATCATAATTTCATAATATTTAATCAGTTCGCTTTAAAATTAAATGTATACAAAATTAACAATCTAAATTTTATTAAACAATTATTTACATATAGTTTATCACTATTGTCCGATAAAAACTTATTAGAAGAAGAACGAGGGCAAATTTAAGTTTCTCCGTCGAACTAATAATTGTAGCTTTGTATTTACCACAAAACAAGACTACAATGAACAAAAGTACACATTTTTTCGGACAATCGGTTTTCATCCGCCACCGTCCATGACCACATGTTGTTGAAGAAGCTTGCTCTCACGACAATACCATTTACGTCTTTGACAAAGGATACAACGATCATAAAGCATTCAAACTGTTAGTGAAAATAGTTGCCGGCTTCGTTACCGCATCAAGGATAATGCCGTTTACAAGTTGGAAGAAGAGCTTTATATTGACGACTGCATTTACAGTGGCGTACTGGAGGGCATCATCATCGAAGTAGCTGTAAAGGAAGATGATGGTGTTGAAATCAAGCTTAGGTTGTACAAGGTTGTCTTTTATGACAGGAAGTTGGAGCGTGAGTTAGAGTTTCTCACCAACCTGTTCGAGATGCATGCCGACCTGATAGCTGCAATTTATAAAATAAGGTGGTAGGTCGAGCTGCTTTAAAGCAGCTAACAGGAATTTCCCTCTTAAATATTTTCTGGGCGAAAACGTGAACGCGATAAAAATACAAATATATTGCGTATTGATCGTGAACTTGCTATTCACGGTTATCCAAAAGCGATTGAAGCGGCCGTGGGTGTTCTCGAATCTAGTAGCTTTTTGCAGGATGCACCTGTTCAATTACCTGCATCTGATGAAATTATTGGAAATCCCGGAACGAGATTGGCAACGGGAAAACTAAAATTTGAAGATGCTAATCCTTTTTAGGGGGCTTCCTTTTGAAAACAGTAAAAATATAAAAACAAAGACTGATAATAAATCCGTCATAAAGAAAGAAATTCATAACAGGTTTTTATCGGACAGTATATTAGCCCTCAAATAAACCGAGCAGTGAAAAATAAAAGTTATTTTTACAACTGCTATGGAAAAGAGAAAGAATATTACATCAAAAATCAAGGTTGAAATAGTTTTAT
>JBAYZS010000012.1:0-53207 GCA_041672395.1 Dysgonamonadaceae bacterium
AGCTTTATTCTATTCTTTATTGGTGCAAAAATGCTGCTGAGTGCGATACCTGTAGTAGGTCATTTCTTTAGCAGTCATTCATGGGTTTCGCTAACTGTTATCATCGGCACATTATTGATTTCTATATTGCTATCGAAATGGATTCCGGAAAAAGAAACAGTAGATAAAACAATAGAAGATTAATCTTCTGATTTAGATTGAACAGGTTCAGTATCAAAAGTATGAACTATTCAATTTAATTAAAAACTGCAATATAGTTGAACGCTCGACTGTATTGCAGTTTATAATTTTACATACAAACTATTTATCTTTTAAGATGTTCTATTAACGAAATCGGTCTAAACGAAATGAAAAGTGCAATATATTTTGTAACTTTGCGCAAATTTAACCATCCGGATGGAGAAAATAGATAAACGAAAAGAATGCAGAATTTAGAACTTAGCGAACAAGAGATTATTCGCAGACAAAGTCTTAACTCAATGCGAGAATATGGAATTGATCCGTATCCTGCAGCAGCGTACGAAGTTAACGCATATTCCACAGATATAAAAAGTGAATTTGATGATGATGCTGAAAAACGGCAGGTAAGTATTGCCGGACGCATAATGACACGACGCATTATGGGGAAAGCATCGTTTTTGGAGTTGATGGATTCCAAAGGCAGAATTCAAATCTACATTACTAGAGATGATATTTGTCCCGATGAGGATAAAGAACTGTATAACAACGTTTTCAAGAAGATGTTGGATATTGGCGACTTTATTGGCATCACGGGATTTGTGTTCCGCACGCAGACGGGTGAAATATCGGTGCATGCGCAAACAATGACTGTTTTATCGAAATCACTCAAACCACTGCCGGTAGTTAAAATGAAAGATGGCGTGGAGTATGATAAATTTACGGATCCTGAACTTCGCTTTAGACAAAGGTATGTCGACTTGTTGGTGAACAACGAGGTTAAAGAGATATTTATAAAACGTACAAAGATATTTGATGCCATGCGCTCGTTTTTTAATGAACAAGGGTATCTGGAAGTGGAAACTCCTGTGCTTCAAAGCATTCCGGGTGGAGCTGCGGCGCGCCCGTTCACTACTCACCACAACGCACTGGACATAGATTTATACTTACGTATTGCGAATGAACTGTACCTGAAACGCTTGATAGTTGGCGGTTTTGAAGGGGTGTATGAGTTTTCACGCAACTTCCGTAACGAAGGAATGGACAGGACGCATAATCCGGAGTTTACGGCAATGGAAATTTATGTGTCGTATAAGGATTACATCTGGATGATGGAATTTACTGAACAGATGTTGGAACATATCGCACTGACAGTGCTGGGAACTACAAAAGTGAAGGTTGGCGACAAAGAAATAGATTTTAAAGCGCCTTATAAACGAATCACTATGATCGATGCTATTAAAGAAAATACGGGTATCGATATTACAGATATGGACGAATCACAGTTGCACGAAGTGTGTGATAAACTGGGAGTTGAACACAATGAAACAATGGGTAAAGGTAAACTCATTGATGAGATTTTCGGAGAAAAAGCGGAAGGAACTTTCATACAACCGACGTTCGTAATGGACTACCCTATCGAAATGTCGCCTCTCTGCAAAAAACATCGTGAAAACCCGGAACTGACGGAACGCTTTGAACTTATGGTGAACGGCAAGGAACTGGCGAATGCTTATTCGGAACTGAACGACCCGATAGATCAACGAGGACGTTTTGAAGATCAACTGCACTTATCGGAAAAAGGGGACGACGAAGCAATGTTTATCGACCAGGATTTCCTTCGGGCTCTTGAATATGGAATGCCGCCTACATCGGGCATGGGAATCGGTATGGACAGATTGACAATGCTGATGACGGGACAAACTACTATCCAGGAGGTACTGCTCTTCCCAATGATGCGACCCGAAAAGACTGTCAAAAAGGATTCAATAGATAAATATACAGAATTGGGTATTCCTGAAGCATGGGTTGAAGTGTTACAGAAGGCCGGATATAACGAAGTGACTGAATTAATAGATCTTAATCCCAACAAGTTACATCAGGAAATTTGTGGATTGAACAAGAAATATGCGCTGGGATTAATAAATCCTACCCCTGATGATGTGAAATTATGGATAGCGAATGCTGCTCAATAACTTTTAACGTATAGAAGAACATAGAATGAGTTCACTGGGAAAGATTTGCATTTTAGGAGGTGGAACATGGGCGACAGCCCTTGCCAAACTTGTTTTGATGACGCAAAAAGAGATTAACTGGTATATGCGCCGGAACGAACAAGTAGAGGGCTTTTATAAGCTTGGAAACAATCCCGACTACTTGCGAAACATTAAATTTAATTTGTCTCAAATTGTATTTTATACAAATATTGAGCGTGCTATAAAGGATTCGGATACAATCATTATTGCTTTTCCATCGCCTTATATTAAACAATATTTCCGGTGGGTTTGGTCGAACAACTTCAAAGGGAAGACTGTGATCTCTGCACTCAAAGGAATTGTGCCGGGTGATAATGTGGCAATGAGCGAATATCTGATGGGGAACTTTAAGGTTCCTATTGAGAATATCGGAGTGATTTCCGGTCCTTGTCATGCAGAAGAGGTTGCTTTGGAAAGGTTATCGTTTTTGACATGTGCCTGCAGTGATACGGAAAAGGCTAAATCGATCGCGGAAGCTATATCTTCACGTATATTGCGTACTTCAATATCGAATGATGTACTCGGAATTGAGTTGGCGGCAGTACTCAAAAATATTTATGCTATTGGAGCGGGTGTTTGCTCTGGTCTGCAATATGGGGATAATTTCCAGGCTGTTTACATGACAAACTGCGCAAATGAAATGTCGCGTATCCTAAATGGTATTGCTCCTATGGAAAGAAATATCTGTGAACAACATTATCTGGGTGATATGCTGGTTACCGGGTACTCTCAATTCAGCAGAAACAGAACGCTGGGTACCATGATCGGTAAAGGGTATTCGGTGAAAAGTGCGCAACTGGAAATGGAAATGATTGCAGAAGGGTACTATGGGGCGAAATGTATTGTTTCAATGAATCAGAAATATCAGATTGAAATACCTATTGTTAATACAGTTTATAACATATTGTACAGCAATATTTCGCCAAAGACTGCCATCAAAAACTTAATTGAAATATTCTGATATAAATAATAAACATATATTTTATGGATACGATTAAATTGAACATTCAACCTGTTTACAAATTTGTGAATGAAGAGGAAATTCTGAATCAGGCTGATTTTGCTACGGCTTGTAATGAATCTTTACACAGTGGAAACGGCGCGGGAAACGATTTCCTCGGATGGGTGAATTTGCCTTCTTCGTTTACTGACGAAGTGATAAGAGATATCGAAGATACTGCTACAACCCTACGCTCACTATGTGATGTTGTTGTGGTTGTTGGTATTGGTGGTAGCTATCTGGGTGCCAGAGCGGTTATTGAGGCGCTGAAACCTTCTTTGGATTGGTTACAACCAAAACGCAAAGATCCTGTGGTGTTGTTCGCAGGTAATAACTTAAGTGAAGATTATCTTCATGAGATTCTTGAATTTGTTGAAGACCGCTCTTTCGGTATTATCAATATTTCTAAATCAGGTACTACAACAGAACCGGCTGTGGCTTTCCGTTTGCTGAAAGAAAAGCTGGAAAAGAAAGTGGGTAAGACTGAAACACAAAAACGTATTGTTGCTATCACGGATGAGAAAAAAGGTGCGCTCCGCACATTGGCAACACAGGAGGGCTATAAGACTTATGTGATTCCTGATAATGTTGGAGGACGTTATTCTGTACTTACTCCGGTAGGATTACTTCCAATCGCAGTCGCTGGATTGAATATTCGTAATCTGATTGATGGGGCTGTCGAAATAGAAAATGCTTCAAATACTTCTGTAGCTTTTGAATATAATTTACCGGCTATTTATGCTGCAATTCGTAACGAGTTGTATAAAAGAGGTAAAAAGATCGAGATCCTTGTGAATTTTAATCCTAAACTTCATTATTTTGCTGAATGGTGGAAACAACTTTACGGCGAGAGTGAAGGTAAGGAACTGAAGGGTATTTTCCCGGCAGCGGTTGATTTTACATCGGACTTGCACTCGATGGGTCAATGGATTCAAGAGGGGGAACGGACTATTTTTGAGACTGTCATTTCGGTTAAAGAACCGAATGAGAAAGTGGAGATTCCGCATGATGATGATAATCTTGACGGACTGAATTTCCTTGAGGGTAAACGTGTTGACGATGTGAACAAAATGGCTGAGCTTGGTACAAGACTGGCTCATGTCGATGGTGATGTTCCAAACTTGCTGATTGAGATTCCTGAACTTGAAGAAAAGTATATCGGACAGCTGATTTATTTCTTCGAAAAAGCTTGTGGAATAAGTGGTTATATGCTCGGAATCAATCCGTTTAACCAACCGGGTGTTGAAGCATACAAAAGAAACATGTTTGCTTTACTTGACAAACCGGGTTACGAAGAAGAGAGCAAAGCGATTAAAGTAAGAATTTAAGTCGCAAGAATTGATAATTTAAAATAACGGGAAACTCATCCCGGCATGACCTGAAGAGACCGTTAATCAATGGTCTCTTTTTGTTTAATTAAAAGTTTTAACCGACATTTACAAAGGATATTAATAATATAAAATGGAAGAGATTTTCAGAAAATACTTGAGAGAGAATGGGTATTCTCGTTTTGATTTAAAAGCAATTTTATTTGATATGGATGGCGTGCTTTATGACTCGATGTCTGCCCATGCCAAATCATGGCAACAAGTATTTGAGGAAGAAGGGTTTACAACTACAACTCCTGAAGAGTTTTATCTGCACGAAGGTCGGACTGGCAAATCTACCATCAACATAATGTTTGAACGGGAAAAGGGACGTAAGGCCACTCCCGAAGAGAAACAACGTGTATATGAAAGGAAAACGGAGTTGTTTTATCAGTATAATTCGGGAGAAACAATCCCCGGAGCAATCGAGGTTCTTAACTTAGTTAAACAAAGGGGACTTATCCCTGTGCTGGTAACTGGTTCTGGTCAACCTTCTCTCTTGGAACGATTGGACTCTAACTTTCCTGATATCTTTACACCGGAAACAATGGTTACTGCTTTTGATGTGAAGAAGGGCAAACCAAATCCTGAACCGTTTTTAATGGGATTGCAAAAGGGTGGAAACTTACAGCCTAACCAGGCTATCGTGATTGAAAACGCTCCACTGGGAACAGAAGCGGCTCACAATGCGGGTATTTTTGTTATTGATGTGAACACGGGACCGCTGTCCGACCAGGTATTACTTGATGCTGGTGGTAATCTTGTACTTGACTCTATGACTACTTTATTGAAAAAACTTACTGAGATTTCAACCATCTTAAGGACTTTAGAAGTAACATAATGAGAACATTACTTTTTATTTTATCATTATTTTTGATTGCTGGTTGCTCTGTATCTGAAAAGAACCGAATTGAGAATGAGATTGCAAAAGGTAACTTTTCTGCAGCAAACAAACAAATCGACTTATTGTTAACCGACAACAAATTGACTGATGATCAACGTTTTTTACTGAAAGTTAAAAAGGATTCAATACACAGAGTTTCTTTGGATTTTAATAAAACACAAGGGGACATAATCGATTGGATTGAGGAAAATTTGCTGTTTACTCCATCTGCAGATCAAATATCTTCCTGGGAATCTGATGGATCACTTGAATTCAGATTAATAGATGGCGAAAAGAGGTACTTCAGAAATGCGGCAACTAACATATTTAGATTGAATGATGAGGCTAAAAAACTTGCTCCATCATTAACAACTTCATATAGGAAAACGGACTCCATAATAGATGCAGATTTAGCAAAAATGCTGCCGACTACAATAAAAGGGCATTACCTTTTACCAAAAAAACAAATGAATGTCTTATATACCGTGACCGTAAATGCAAACGCGGTTTCTGAAGGTGAAATTGTTCGCGCATGGCTGCCCTACCCTCGCAAAGATATTCACAGACAAACTGATGTTCAACTTATTAAAACTTCTCAACTGGATTATATTTTATCTGATGATAAAACTGCTCACACTTCAATTTATATGGAGAAGCGTGCTGAAAAGGATAAGCCGACTGTCTTTCAGGTCGAGTTTGAATTTTCATCGCAAGGTGAATGGTTTGACCTTTCACAAATCGATATAAATTCTTACGATAAATCGTCACCTGATTATAAATACTATACCTCTGAAAAGAAACCGCATATCCAGTTCTCAAACCGACTTAAATCATTGACTGACAGCATCACAAAGGATGCGACAGACCCTATAGAAACTTTGCAGTCTATTTACAGATATATTGCCGCTAATTACCCATGGGCAAGTGCATTGGGATATTCAATTATCCCAAACATTCCTACTTATGTCATAGAGAATAGAAAAGGTGACTGCGGACAAGTTACTCTTCTTTTGATCAACATGTTAAGATATAAAGGAATTCCTTCTCGCTGGCAAAGTGGCTGGATGATGCATCCGGGAGAAGTGAATCTGCATGATTGGGCAGAAGTATACTTTGAAGGAGTAGGATGGATTCCAGTTGATATGTCTTTTGGAAGAGGTGAAGAACTAAAGCATCCTATTGGAAGAGAGTTCTTTATGTCGGGCATAGATTCATATCGATTCTATGTGAATTCTGACTTTTCAGACGCTTTTATTCCTGAAAAGAAATTCCCAAGAAGCGATACAGTGGACTTTCAATGTGGAGAAGTAGAATTGGAATCCTGGAACTTGTATTATGATCTATGGCATTATTCAATGGATTATATCATTGAGTTATCCGACGGCGAATATTATATGAAAGGTCAAAATAAATTTACTAGTTTTGAAGGTAAAGCTTTATCAAGACCTGCAACATTTTAGTATCTTTGTAATAATTGTATATAAATTCTCATACAAATATGGATATCAATCAATACGGATTTCTGCGAGTGGCTGCTTCAACACCTAAAGTCAAAGTGGCTGATTGTGAATATAATATCCGGGAGATAAAATCAGTTATTAAAGAAGCAACCGACAAAGGTGTTCAAATATTATGCTTTCCTGAACTTTGCATAACAGGATATACATGTGGAGATTTGTTTTTTCAAACGGCACTGCAAAAGAAAGCAATAGCTTCACTTTTTGATATTGCTCATTTTATGACCAACGACTCTTCTATTATTGTGATTGTTGGACTTCCATTATTTCATAAAAACGGTTTATATAACGTTGCAGCAGTTATTAATTCTGAAGGAATAAAAGGGTTTGTTGCTAAAAAAAACATACCAAATGGTAAAGAGTTTTATGAGAAACGATGGTTTTCGAGTGGAGATAAACTTAACGACTTTACTGTTGAATTAGCAGGCGAATCATTTCCTATATCGTCTGTTAGCCCCATTTTCACTACTCCATTTGGCAATTTTGCAATAGAGATTTGCGAAGATTTATGGATGCCCATTCCTCCATCCAGCACTTCATCTGTATTAGGTGCAGATGTTATATTTAATTTATCAGCTAGCAATGATATTGTCGGAAAGAACAACTATCGTCGCAATTTGATATTGCAGCAATCAGCACGATGTGTTGCAGGTTATGTTTATGCATCAAGCGGCGTTGGAGAATCTACAACAGATTTGGTATTTTCCGGTGCAGATTTCATAGCAGAAAATGGCGTATTATTAAAAGAGTCTGAACGTTTTTCTTTTGATAATCAATTAATTATAGCAGACATTGATTTAAATATACTTCACCATGATCGGATGGTAAATACTAATTACCTAAATTCAAGAGAGTTAGTAGACGATATATATTGTCACATATCCCCATCAGTATTCGATGAAATATACAGATCTTTTAATCCCCATCCATTCATCCCTTCAGAAAAAAATACCGATGACAATTTGAATGAAGTTTTTTCTATACAAACACATGGACTGGCAAAACGCTTATTACACACAGGAATACAAAAAGTAACAATCGGTATTTCTGGTGGACTAGATTCTACTTTAGCATTATTGGTTACAATCAAAACTTTCGATATTCTTGGATTGCCAAGAGAAAACATATTTGGCATTACAATGCCTGGCTTCGGCACTACTGACAGAACTTACAACAATGCCAATGAGCTGATGAAGTCGGCCGGTATTACAATAAAAGAAATATCTATCGTAAATGCTGTCAATCAACATTTTAAAGATATAGGACATGATATAAACAATCATGATGTCACCTATGAAAATGGTCAGGCACGAGAACGGACACAGATACTAATGGATTATGCAAACAAAATTGGTGGTTTAGTAGTTGGTACTGGAAATCTCTCTGAATTGGCTTTAGGTTGGGCTACTTACAATGGAGATCATATGTCGATGTATGGCATCAACACAAGTGTGCCCAAAACATTGGTTAAGTCGCTTGTCCGCTGGATTGCAAATTCACATATGGATGAAAAGTCAAAGAATATTCTCGACGACATTCTTGATACTCCTTATAGTCCTGAACTTCTTCCTGCTAATCCTGAAGGAAATATCGAACAGAAGACTGAAGACAAGATAGGTCCTTATGAACTGCATGATTTTTTCCTATACAGAATGCTTCGCTTTGGAGATGAACCAACTCGTATTTATTTTATTGCGAAACAAGCATTTAACAATATATATTCACCGGAAACAATATTGAAATGGCTTACAGTATTTTACAAACGGTTTTTTTCTCAACAATTCAAGCGTTCATGTATGCCCGATGGCCCTAAAGTTGGCTCCATTAATTTATCACCTCGAGGTGATTGGCGAATGCCGAGTGATGCTGCTGTAACAGTGTGGTTGGATCAATTAAATAAAATAAAAGTGAATTAAGAAACAATGCAAGAACTTGTAAAATTATTTGAAAAATATACAGGCAAATTGAAACCTGAATTAGAATTACTTCCAACATCAGGTTCAAACAGGAAATATTACCGAATGAAAAAGGATGATATTTCATTGATTGGCGCAATTGGCGAATCAGTTCAAGAGAATCACGCATTTATTGAATTGGCTCAACATTTTTATTCAATGAATCTCAATGTGCCACAGATAGTTACAGTATCTAACGATGAATTGATGTATTTGCAGGAAGACTTGGGTGATAACATTTTATTTGATGTAATCAAAGGAGGTAGATTAACTGGAGTGTTCAGTTCTGAAGAAAAGGAAATGCTTCATAAAACAATTTCAATGTTGGCTGATTTTCAAGTTATTGGAGCAAAGAATTTGGATTTTAATGTTTGCTATCCTCTACCTGAATTTAATGAACGTTCTGTATATTGGGATCTGAATTACTTTAAATATAATTTTCTGAAAACAACAGGAATGGATTTTCAGGAAGATTTACTGGAGAACGATTTCGATATATTAGCAAATGATTTACTTGAAGACAAACATAATACATTCATGTATAGAGACTTTCAATCACGAAATGTTATGTTGGTCGATGGAATTCCATATTTCATAGATTTTCAGGGAGGTAGAAAAGGACCTGTTTATTATGATGTAGCATCGTTTTTATGGCAAGCAAAAGCTAATTTCCCTGACAAATTAAGAGATGAACTTATCAGCACTTATATCAATTCTTTGAAGAAATATAGAGATGTTGAAGAAGCTAAATTCCTTAAACAACTTCGGATATTCGTATTGTTTAGAACACTACAAGTGCTTGGTGCTTACGGATTTAGAGGGTATTTTGAAAAGAAACCACATTTTTTGCAAAGCATTCCTTTTGCACTAAACAACTTGCGTGAATTACTGAAAGACGGCTTCGACAACTATCCATACTTAACTGAAGTTTTAAATAATATGGTGGATTTGAAACAATTCGCCGATACAAGCAAACGTGAACTGGAAATTCGTGTTTACAGCTTTGCATTCAAAAAAGGAATTCCAAATGATGCCTCGGGAAATGGAGGAGGATATGTTTTTGATTGTCGTGCGATAAATAATCCTGGGAAATATGAAAGATACAATAATTTTAATGGATTAGATGAACCGGTTATTAAATTTTTGGAAGATGATGGCGAAATTCGTAAATTTCTCGATCACATTTATCCACTAGTTGATAATCATGTGAAAAGATATATGGATCGCAATTTCACAAATCTGATGATTTCTTTTGGATGTACCGGCGGACAACATCGATCTGTTTATGCAGCACAAAAAGTGGCAGAACATATCTCTAAGACTTTTGGAATAAAGGTTTCACTTACCCACCGCGAACAAAATCTGGAACAAGAATTCAAGAGCAGAAAATAATCTTGAAATGAAAGCAATGATCTTCGCTGCCGGACTAGGCACACGACTAAAACCTTTGACTGACATCATGCCAAAAGCTATGGTACCAATCGCAGGTAAACCTTTATTACAACATGTAATCGAAAAATTGAGAAGTGCTGGATTCGATGAAATCATAATCAACATACATCATTTTGGGCAACAAATAATCGATTTTATTGAATCTAAAAACTATTTCGATATCAGAATTGAGTTTTCTGATGAAAGCAGTAAATTACTCGATACAGGTGGTGGTATTAAAAAAGCATCATGGTTTTTTGATGACTCAAAGCCTTTCCTAATTCATAATGTAGACATATTGTCCAATATCGATCTTAATGAACTTTACACCTATCACCTGAAATACAACCCTATAGCAACTCTTGTTTGCAATGAACGACAAACTACACGTTATCTGCTGTTTGATGAGAATATACAACTAAAAGGATGGATTAATGAAAAGACCGGGGAAATAAAATCTCCTATTTCAAATTTACAACCTCAATGCTATAGAAAACTTGCCTTTTCCGGCATTCATATCCTCAATCCGTCTATCATCAAATACATAAAGGATTTCCCAGACCAATTCTCGATTATCGATTTTTATTTATCCTTATGCAAGAAAGAAAAACTTATCTGTTTCACAACCAATAACTTGAACATGATTGATGTAGGAAAGCTGAACTCTTTGGAAAAAGCAGAACAGTTTCTCCTATAATCACGTGAACGCAGTGTTAACCATTCACGACTGAGAACAATATTTTTGCCATTCATAACCAATTAACCTTTTTGAATTTTCTTACGTGAGTCATACTCGTTGCATGGAGTCAAAATCACTGTTTATAAAATTACGACTTTGTTAATCGAATAACTTAATGTTTTATTAGCTTATATCTATAAATTATGTTAATTTATAGCACATTTAATAAATATATTTATTTTCTATGTTGTATATTTAAAGTTTATGTCGTTCATTTGCATCAATATTTTAAAGTATTAGTTGCATGTTCTATTATTGTACCTATTTAATTACAGATATTAAAGAATAAAATGAAAGATTTTAACATTTTAGAAAACCAATACAAATCCGAATTGCTGGAAAAGGTCCTACCTTTTTGGCTTCAAAAATCGCAGGATAAAGAATTTGGCGGATATTTTACTTGCTTAGATCGTAAAGGTAATGTATTTGATACCGACAAATTTATGTGGTTACAAGGGCGTGAAGTCTGGCTGTTCTCCATGTTGTATAACAATTTGGAAAAACGTCAGGAATGGTTGGACTGTGCCATTCAAGGTGGAGAATTCATGAAGAAATTTGGTCATGATGGTAACCTCAACTGGTATTTCTCAGTTACACGGGAAGGAAAACCTATTATTGAGCCTTACAACATATTTTCTTACACTTTTGCTACAATGGCTTTCGGCCAGTTAAGCAAAGCTACCGGTAACAGCGAATATGCAGAAATTGCCAAAAAGACTTTTGACATTGTACTTTCTAAAGTTGAAAATCCAAAAGGAAAATGGAACAAAGCTTATCCCGGAACCAGGAATCTGAAGAACTTTGCCTTACCAATGATCTTGTGTAATCTTTCACTTGAAATCGAACATCTTTTAGACGAATCATTCCTGCAACAAACAATTGATAATTGCATTCACGAAGTGATGGACGTTTTTCTGCGCCCGGAACTGGATGGAATCATTGTTGAAAACGTGAACGAAGATGGAAGTTTATCAGACACTTTCGAAGGCAGACATATGAATCCCGGTCATGCTATTGAAGCAATGTGGTTTATCATGGATTTAGGAGTCAGATTGAATCGTCCGGAGCTCATAAAAAAAGCAACTGAAACAACATTGACAATGCTTGAATACGGTTGGGATAAAGAATATGGAGGCATCTTCTATTTTATGGACCGACTTGGACATCCAACTCAAGAATTGGAGTGGGATCAGAAACTTTGGTGGGTACATGTTGAAACATTGATATCATTATTAAAAGGATATCATTTAACAGGATCAGAAAAATGCCTTGAATGGTTTGAAAAAGTACATGATTACACATGGAACCACTTTAAAGATCCTGAAAATCCGGAATGGTGGGGATATCTGAACAGACAAGGTGAAGTATTATTAGACTTGAAAGGTGGAAAATGGAAAGGTTGTTTTCATGTACCACGTGGCTTATATCAGTGTTGGAAAACTCTTGAAAAAATTAATGCAAACAAAAAATAAAACAAATTGACAAATTCTCTATTTATTAACCATTCAGTAATTTACAGATGAAAAAAAAATTAATTCTATTAAGCCTAATGTTTCTGTCATTGGTGGCTGTTGCTCAAAAACAAACCGTTACCGGTACTGTAATTGAGCAAAACGGTGTACCAATTATTGGCGCAAGTGTTCTCGAGATAGGTACAACCAATGGTACAGTTACAGATCTCGATGGAAAGTTCACTCTTCAGGTGGACCAAAATGCAACACTTCAAATTTCGTATATCGGATTTACCACCCAAATAATCGAAATTAAAGGACAGACGAATTTCGATGTTAATTTGAAAGAAGACTCTGAACTGCTAAGTGAAGTAGTGGTAACCGGTTACGGTGGAAAGCAATCACGTGTAAACGTGACCAACTCTATTTCAAAGGTAAAAGAAGAGACGTTCAAAGTCGGCGTTTTCTCTAACCCTGCTCAAGCTCTTTCGGGTGCTGTATCTGGTTTGCGCGTAATTCAGAGCTCAGGTAACCCCGGCGCAGCTCCTACAATTGTCCTTCGTGGTGGTACAAACCTAAACGGGACTGGTTCTCCTCTAGTTATTGTTGATGGACAACTTCGTGGTGGTTTGTCAGACATTAATCCTGAAGACATCGAGTCAATGGACGTTTTAAAAGATGCCGGTGCTACGGCTCTTTATGGTGCACGTGCAAGTAACGGAGTTGTTCTTATCACAACAAAGAGTGGTAAGAAAGGTCAATCTGAAATCAATGTCAAAACAAAATTGGGAGTAAACTATATCAACAACCCACATGAGTTCTTGAATGCAAGAGATTATTTGTATTGGCAGCGTTCAGCTTATAACAATACTCCTTGGGCTCCTAAGTCAAACTTGACAGGTGCACAACCTTTAGGCACTGGCAACGTTTATGGTCCAAACATGAAGTGGAATGTTATGGGTTATGATGCAAACAATGCTACACATGCAGAATTGTTGACAAAGGGATGGGAACTTATGGATGACCCGGTTAATTCAGGTCAAAAACTCATATTTAGGAACACAAATCCTGCTGATTATAACTTGAATAACCCTTCTACAACACAAGATTATAATATAAACATGTCAGGTGGTAACGACAAGGGTAATTATTATGCTGGCTTGGGTTACAACCATTCTACTGGTGTTCCAATCAATTCATACTACAAGAGATATAGCTTCATTTTCAACGGTGGCTATCAAATCAACAAATGGTTAAAGGCAAATTCTAACTTCAATTTTAACCGTGCAAATTGGCAGTCAATGCCGGGTTCACAATCAAGTGAGGCAAATTATTTCGGTCGTGTTTTGTCTGTTCCTATGACTGCTCGTTATATTAACGAGGATGGAAATCCTGTTGTTGGTACTGGTGCTGGCGATGGAAACCAAAATTATCAACCAGAAAAATGGCAACAAGACCAACAGACTGATAAATTCACAATGGTTCAGACTTTAGAGGCTGAACTCTACAAAAACCTTACTTTAAGGGGAACTGCCAACTGGTACTATTCAGAAGGTCTATATGAATATTTCACAAAAGATTATGAAGACGGACCTAATAACTGGAAAAGAACACGTTCAAGTAGCGATGAGTTCAATCGTGATTTCTCACAGACTTATAATGTCGTTTTAAATTATAATGCTGAAGTGGCTAAAGATCACAATATTGACCTAATGTTGGGTACTGAATACTATGATTTGGTATCAAGAGGATTCTATGCGGGTGGATCAGGTGCACCTACCGACGACTTCCAGGATTTGGCTCTTACTACTGATAAAGAAGGAAAGCGCTCTATCGATTCTTGGCACAGCGAATATCGCATTCTATCTTATTTTGGTCGTGCAAACTACAACTAT
Organism: Dysgonamonadaceae bacterium; assembly: GCA_041672395.1. Classification (GTDB taxonomy): domain Bacteria; phylum Bacteroidota; class Bacteroidia; order Bacteroidales; family Dysgonomonadaceae; genus UBA5287. The sequence continues at coordinate 14,452 of JBAYZS010000012.1, forward strand.
CTTGGCAAATATCTGCTCTCTGGAGTATTCCGCTATGATGGATATTCATCATTACTCGGAAAAAACCGTTGGGGCTTCTTCCCTGGTTTATCTGCTGGTTGGATATTCGGTAACGAAGAGTTTGTTAAAGATGCTGTTCCTGCACTTTCATTCGGTAAGCTACGTGCTAGCTATGGTGTAAATGGTAACGCTTCAAGCATCAGTGCTTACACATTGCAGGGAAGTTATGGCTCAGCAAAATACAATGGAAACGTTGGATATCTTATTGGTGGTTTACCAAACCCTTCACTCCGCTGGGAAAAAACAACTACTGCTGAAGTCGGTGTTGATTTTAGTTTCTTCAATAATCGTTTGAACAGTAATTTTACATTCTACAACCGCTTGACTGATGACAAACATGCTGCATTGAGTTTGCCAACTACTACAGGGTTCTCTTCAATAACAAACAATAATGGTTCTTTCCGCAACCATGGTATTGAATTGGAACTTTCAGGAACAATTATTCAGACAAAAGACATCTTTTTCAAGATGGGCGCCAATATCGCATATAACAAAAATACTATAATGTCATTGCCAGACAATGGCTTGGACAATAACCGTCAAGGTGGTCAACAAATTTACACAGGTAAAGATAATGAACTTAAATGGGTTGGTGGATATCAGGAAGGACAAGAACCAGGGCCAATGGTTGGTTATGTATATGAAGGTCTTTACAGATCAAAGGACGAAATTCCTGCTGACCTTGTTGTAAAATCTGGACAGTATTCTGGTAAATATCAATATGGACCGGCTGCATGGGCTGCACTTTCATCTCAACAGAAAGCAAATGCAATTGAATTGATGCCTGGTGATGCTAAGTGGAAAGACGTTAATGGTGATGGAATCATCGACAGCTTTGATCAGGTTGAAATAGGTAACACAAATCCTCACTGGATTGGCGGAATCAACACTACATTCAGCTGGAAGGGATTGACATTCTATGGAGCATTCGACTTTGCACTCGGCTTCTGGAACTACGACAACACAACTCCTTGGTATCTGGGTGACATGCAGGGAACATATAACACAAGTACAGAAGTTTGGGATACTTGGACTGAAAACAATCCTACTGCAAAATATCCACGTTATGTATACGCTGATCAATTAGGAGCAGCTAACTACTTCAGAACTTCTACTTTGTTCGCATATAAAGGTAACTATTTGGCAGTACGTGAACTTTCACTTTCTTATACATTGCCAAAGGCTTGGACACAAAAGTTCGCTTGCCAGCAAATCGATTTTTCTATTACAGGTCAAAACTTAGGTTATTGGAGTGCCGGACAGGTTGCAACTCCTGAAGTGTCAAGAAGTGGAGGAACTGCTTCTGGTACAGGTTATCCACTGCCACGTACTTTGGTCTTAGGTGTTAACTTCAAATTCTAACAATTTAATAATAGAATAAAATGAAAATAAATAAATTAATATTTGGAATCATATTAGGTCTGGCAACTTTGACATTCACATCTTGTGCTGACATATTGGACCTTGGCCCAGTTGACTATTATGGAAGTGAATCTTACTGGAAGTCGGAGGCAAACTTTGATGGTTACATCGATGGATTACATAAGAATATGAGAGATTATAACTTCACTCACCAAATTGTTTTTGGAGAATTGAGAAGTGGTAATTACAGTTCTGAAGGCACTGTCAGCATGGACGGTATGACAATGGCTTCTGGAGATGTTCGCGCTCAAAATTTTGACGCTGACCATACTGGTGTTAGTGGATTTGCTAATATTTATGGTAAAATTACTAATATCAACCTTTTCATAAAGAAAACTACAGAAACAACACTTCTTTCTGACGCAAAAAAGAACTATTATCTGGGAATTGCTCATGGTCTTCGAGCATTCTACTATTATGATCTTTATCGTGTGTTTGGAGGTGCTCCGTTACGTTTGGGTATTGAAGTGATAGAGGGTGAACTAGATCCAAATAAACTTTATCTTGGTCAGGCTAAACCATCTGAGGTTATGACTCAAGTAAAGAGCGATCTCGCTAAGTCTCTCGAATTCTTTGGTTCTGAAACAAAATTCGACCCATATTCAAGGGGTAAAAAAGTATATTGGTCAAAAGCAGCTACAGAAACTCTTGCCGCCGACGTGTATCTTTGGAACTCTAAGGTTACAATTGGTGATAACAAATCAAACGCGGCAGACCTTGCAGTTGCTAAAAAACACCTATTGGATATTGCAAATAACTATGGACTGAGCTTGTTGAATAATTATTCTGAAATTTTTGATGCAAAATATGGTAAGGGTAATAACGAGGTGATATTCGCTATCAGATATGTTGAAGGTGAAGCTTCAAACGGTTATGGATCTTGGACATATAGCGTAAACACAGGTAGTCTTAATACAAAAGCTGTTCGTGAAGATGGCACTCCTTGGAACGACCCTCTCGAATTAAAAAGTGGCTATCCAGCATCTTATCAATATAATACAAACTTGTTCTTGAAATTCGATAAGGAAGATTCTCGCCGTTTGGCAACTTTTATGCCGGCTTATTTGAAGACTGATCCTACAAATCTTTTAGGTGCTATTGCGGTCAAAAACATTGGTTATATCAATCCAACTGGCGATCGTATTTTCTGTAGCGATGATATTTACTATCGCTTGGCATGGGTTTACTTGGCATTAGCTGAAGTTGCTAATGAAGAAGGAAACAATGCCGACGTTGAGAAATATATTAACCTGGTTCGTGAACGCGCATATGGTTCAAATTGGAACGATAATTTCAAATATACTGCAAGTGATTATACTACTAACACCTTGACAATCTTGAACGAGAAAGATAAAGAGTTTGTTCAGGAAGGTCAACGCTGGTGGGATCTTAACAGAATGACTTTGACAAAGGGTGGTAAACATCTTGTATTCTGTAAAGAAGGATCAATGAAAGGTGATTATCCTATCCTAAACGAAGCTACAGAAGCCCATAAGGTTCTTTGGCCACTGGATAAAGGAATCCTTGGAAATGACCCTCAATTGAAACAGACTCCTGGATATGGCGCAGAGGCACAGCAGGAAGAGCAACAATGGTAATAATTAGTATCCTTGTTTAATTTTTATCTAATTCCAAAAGAGACAATAAAAATGTCACTTTTGGAATTAGATTTTAACAATTCTTTTCATTTAAAACTATTGACTTTATTCACTTTACTTAATATTGAATAAATCTTAACTCTGTTTTAAAGTGAATTAAAAAAATTATCTCAAGTTTTTAGAATTTGTATTTAAGAACATGAATTCTTGCAAATTATATCACTGAATGTCTTTTGCAAGTATAAAACCAACAAAATGAAAAGATTATTTCTAATCATTATAATTTCAAACTTTATTTTATGCGTTTCAGCACAAAATAATTATTCAACCTTTTACTATCAACGGACAAGCCTTTTCGAAAAATTGCCTGTTGACTCTAATGATATTGTATTCTTGGGAAACAGTATAACAAATGGGGCAGAATGGACTGAACTATTTCAAAACATAAACATAAAAAACAGAGGAATCAGCGGAGACATCTGCCAAGGTGTTTACGACCGTCTGCAATGTATTACCGACGAAAAACCCTCAAAAATATTTCTATTAATAGGCATTAATGATATGGCAAGGGGCACTTCAATAGACTCTATTGCTAATGCAATGCTTAAAATAATAGAGAAAATTCAAACAGAAACTCCACACACCAAAATATATCTGCAAAGTGTTCTTCCCGTAAATGAAAGCTTCGGGATGTTTCAAGGACATACTAAACAAAAAGCGAACATAAAACCGCTAAACGAAAAACTTGAAAAGTTAGCACGTACAAAAAAAGTTACTTTTATTGATCTTTATTCTCATTTTATTGTTCCAAATACTCAACTTATGGATCCAAAATACACCAATGATGGCCTGCATTTGTTGGGTGAAGGGTATATGAAATGGGTCGAAATTGTGAAACCATGTATCTCAGTTAAAAATGAAAAGTAATCGTATATTTATGCACTCTCGAAAACTCATCTATGTAGTGTTGGCTTTTTTGTTAATTGCATATTCTGAGAAATCGGTATCTCAAGAACTAAACCTACTGCCGAAACCTCAACATATCGAGTTGGATATGCAAAAAAAACACCCATTGAAAAATGGAAATATGGAAAATGCTGCAATAACAGAAAAACTGGTAAAGGAAATTGTTGATGTAAAAATCAACATGGATGAAGCATATGCCTTAAGTATTACACCGGATAACATTCTCATTGAAGCTACTACTGAAAAAGGAGTTTATTGGGCTAAACAAACGCTTAAACAATTATTACAAAAGGATAAAAAAGGACAATGGTATTTACCTTGCGGCGAAATAATTGATTATCCGGCTTTCCGTATTCGTGGTTTTATGCATGATGTTGGAAGAAGTTACATCTCTGTTGAAGAACTAAAACGAGAAATAGATATTTTATCTCAATTCAAAATCAATACTTTTCATTGGCACTTGACAGAAAACCAAGGCTGGCGACTGGAAAGCAAAATTTATCCTCAGCTGAACGACAGCATAAATTTTGAACGTCTTCCAGGAAAATATTATACTATTGAAGATGCTCACGAAATTGCAGAGTATTGTAAACAACATAACATGTTGTTGATTCCTGAAATTGATATGCCTGGTCATAGTGCGGCTTTTATTAGAGCTATGAAAACAGATATGCAGACCGAAAAAGGAATGGAAATACTAAAAAATCTGTTGAATGAAGTGTGTACAGAAGTGTTCCCCGACGTTCCTTATATTCATATTGGTACAGACGAAATCGAATTTACTAACCCTGATTTTGTTCCGGAAATGGTAAAATTCATTCGATCTAAAGGGAAAAAGGTTATTTCATGGAACCCTGGATGGAACTATGCTCCTGGCGAAATTGACATGACTCAAATGTGGAGCTACAGAGGAAAAGCGCAGAAAGGAATACCGGCTATAGATTCAAGATTTCATTACATAAACCACTTCGATGCTTTTGCAGATATGGTTGCACTATACAACAGTAAAATAGCAAATGTTGATCAAGGTTCTGATGATATTGCTGGTGGAATTATTGCTATCTGGAACGATCGTTTCATTCCTGATGAACAACAGATTTTATTACAAAATAACTTCTACCCTACTATGCTGGCGTTTGCAGAACGTGCCTGGCTTGGTGGAGGAAGTGAATATTTCGATAAAAACGGAACTAACATTCCAACTAATAATAATGATCCTATTTTCAATGGATTAGTAGATTTTGAAAAGCGGTTGCTTTGGCATAAAGAAAATACTTTCTCTAATTATCCTTTCGCTTACGTAAAACAAACAAATATCAAATGGCGAATTACTGATCCTTTTCCTAACGAGGGTGACCTAACAAAAGTATTTCCTCCGGAGAATAAAATATCAAATAAATATACTTACAACGGGAAAACTTATAATTCAAAATATACTGTAGGAGCAGGAATTTATCTACGTCACGTTTGGGGAAAAACTGTTCCATCTTTTTATAGTGACCCACAACCTAATCACACGGCTTACGCATATACATGGGTTTGGTCTCCGAAAAAACAAAAAGTCGGACTCTGGACCTCGACTCAAGATTATAGTAGATCGGAAAAAGATTTGTCTCCTTTACAAGGTAAATGGGATTATCGTGAAAGTCAAATTCTTTTGAATGATAAGCCTATCACACCTCCGGTTTGGGAAAATACGCACACAGAAAAATCAAATGAGATCTCTTTGAAAAATGAAAACTTTCAAGCTCGAACTCCTATCGCTGTTACACTAAACAAGGGATGGAATAAAGTATTTTTAAAACTGCCGGTTGGACAATTTTCAACGCCTGAAGTACGATTGCAAAAATGGATGTTCACTTTTGTTTTTGTAACTCCTGACGGAAAAAATGCTGTTCCAAATCTCATATATAATCCTGATAAAAAATTGAAATAAATCGAAAACTAATGACTAATAAAAAGAATCTGTTACTGCTTACACTATTATTCTTTTCTCTGACAATATTTTCTCAAGAGAAAATCAAAATTGCTTGTGTTGGTAATTCAGTAACATATGGATATACAATTCCTGATCGTGAACATAATTCGTATCCGGCGCAACTACAACAACTGTTGGGCGATAAATATGATGTCCAAAACTTTGGATTAAGTGGCGCTACTTTATTAAAAAAAGGACATAGACCTTATTGGGAACAAGAAGTATACAAAAAAGCATTAGATTTTAAAGCGCAATATGTTATCATACATTTGGGATTAAATGATACGGACCCAAGAAACTGGCCAAAATATAGAGATGATTTTACGCGAGATTATATCGATTTAATTCAATCATTTAAAATGGCTAACCCGAAAACAAAGGTGATGATTTGTCGCTTGACTCCTATATTTCATGGACACAATCGTTTCAAATCTGGAACACGCGACTGGTACTGGCAAATCCAAAATGATATTGAAAGGGTCGCAAAAGCGGAGAACGTACAACTGATTGATTTAAATACTCCTTTACACAATCGCCCTGATCTGTTCCCGGATAATTTACACCCTACTGCTGAAGGTGCGGGAATAATTGCACAAACAGTGTTCTCAATGATCACAGGTAATTATGGGGATTTAAAACTTCCTCAACTATTTTCTGATCATATGGTTTTGCAAAGAAATAAACCTATTCCTGTTTGGGGAACAGCAAATGCAAGTACAAAAATAAAGGTTACATTCAATAAACAAGTAAAAAACACAATCGCAGGAAAAGATGGCCATTGGGAAGTGTCATTTCCACAAATGAATGCAGGTGGTCCTTATACAATTAAAGTCGAAAACGAAAAAACAAATATTCAATTTAATGATGTAATGATTGGTGAGGTATGGCTGTGTTCGGGACAATCAAACATGGCGTTTCAATTGAAACAGGCAACAACGGCGTCAACTGATATACCTGCTTCTGCTAACTCATCAATCAGATTGTTTAACATGAGTGAAACAGCTCCTACAAACAAAGTTGCATGGAATGATAGTGTTTTAACTCAAGTAAATCAACTAAATTATTTCAAACCTGCTTCATGGGAAGTTTGTACTCCAAAATCTTCGGCCGATTTTTCAGCAATAGCTTACTACTTCGGTGCAAAATTGCAGGAAGAACTGGATGTACCTATTGGATTAATACAAAATGCTATCGGTGGATCACCGGCAGAAGCGTGGATCGACAGATTTTCACTTGAACATAACGCAATTTTGGTCGATGTTCTTACAAATTGGAATAATAACGATTTTGTGATGCAATGGTGCAGAACACGGGCTCAGGAAAATATTGAAAACAGTAAAAATCCTTTACAACGTCATCCATATCAACCTGCTTATTTATACGAAAGTGGAATCGCTCCTCTCATAAATGCACCAATCGCTGGAGTTATCTGGTATCAGGGTGAGTCTAACGAACATAATGTGGAATTATATGAGGAAGCTTTCCCTGCGGTTGTGAAAAGTTGGAGAAATGCATGGGGATATGATTTCCCGTTTTATTATGTTCAACTATCAAGCATGAAGGTTGGAAGGGAATCATGGGGGCATTTTAGAGATAGCCAACGAAGAATGATGAACGTTATCCCTAATTCAGGAATGGCTGTTTCATCGGATGTGGGAAATGAAAATGATGTGCATCCACAAGAAAAGAAACCTGTAGGAGAACGTCTTGCGCGATGGGCATTGGCTGATACTTACAATTTACCAATTGTAAAAAGTGGCCCATTATTTAAAAACGTAGCATTTGACAAAAACAAAGCAATTGTTGAATTCGCTGAAGTAGTACAATTGAAAACATCGGACAATTTACCACCGGCATCATTTGAGATTGCTGGTGCTGACAAGATTTTTTATCCTGCAAAAGCAGAAATTAACGGAAATAAAATAACTGCAAGTAATGAAAAGATATCCAATCCTGTCTTTGTACGTTATGGTTGGTCTTCTTTTTCTGAAGGAAATCTGATAAATGAAGAAAATCTTCCTGCTTCAACATTTTCTTCAGAATACGAGACGTCTGATCATATAATAACTTGTATTACAAACAAAAAGTAATGAAACATAAAACCTGTTTTATCCTAATTTATTTACTTGTATTCGTTATTTTTGTAACTAGCTTGTCTTGCGATAATGAAACCAATAAAACAAATGATATGACAATTAACTGGAATGAGCTCACTACCGAAGGTATAACGGGTGACTTAGAAAAAGGTGTTTCTGCCACATATGCGGCAACCGTAAATAATAAACTAATTGTTGCAGGTGGTGCCAATTTCCCGGGGAAACTGGGCTTCGAAGGTGGATCAAAAGCTTATTATGACGTGATACTTGCTCTCGATACAATCGAAAATAATAAATGGCAAATTGTTGGTAAATTACCAAATCCTTCCGCTTATGGTGTTTCAGTGCAGACTGATGAAGCTGCTTATTGGATCGGAGGCGAAACGGCTTCGGGACCAACTTCAGATGTTTATAAAGTTTCTTTAAATGCTTCTGACTCTGTGCAATTAGATTCTATCACTTCTCTTCCTGTAACAATGGACAACTTTGCTGGATGTTCACTAAATAATTTGATTTTTGTCGGTGGTGGAAATATCAATGGTAAACCTGGTAACCAATTATATTGCTTAGATACAAAAAATGGGAATGAATGGAAAGAGCTTAAACCATTTCCTGGTTTACCTCGTGTTCAACCTGTCATTACGGCAATGGAAATTGATGGTAAACAGTTTGTATATTTGTTCGGAGGATTCTTTGGAGGAAATGAATCAAACAAACCGGAAATGGCTACTGAAGTATATCGATATTCTGTAGCTGATAATTCATGGGAAAAAGTGGCTGATCAACTTGATGAAAAAACTCAAAAACCTTTTTCTCTTGGTGGTGCTACAGCTATGCCTATAAATAATCAATATATTCTTTGTTTAGGAGGCGTAAACTATGATGTTTTTCTTGAGGCTATTACTTCTCAACACAATATCAATTTCAATAAGGCATTATCTCAAGATGAGAAAAAATTGCAGAATTACAATTTCTCAAAAGAATATATGACACAACCTGTAGAGTACTACAACTTCAACAAGGAATGCAGAGTGTTTGACACTGAAAGCAACACTTGGAAAACTATCGATACAATCTCATTTGCTGCTCGTGCAGGCGCCACCTTGGTTTTTAGCAAAAATAAATTCTACGCTGTACAAGGAGAATTAAAACCCGGAGTAAGAACAAAGGTTTCAATGAAAGGGACTGTAGAATATTAATTGAATCAAAGTATAAATAATGAAAAATAGTAAAGTTTATCCTTGGGTAGTAGTTGGATTATTGTGGGTAGTTGCTCTGCTCAACTACATGGACCGACAAATGCTGTCTACAATGCAATCAGCAATGCAAGTAGATATTGCGGAGTTAGGTAAAGCAGAAAACTTTGGACGATTAATGGGTATATTCCTGCTGATTTACGGATTTTTAAGTCCGTTCGCAGGGGCCATAGCCGACCGTATAAACAGGAAATGGCTGTTAGTAGGCAGTCTGTTTGTATGGTCTGCGGTTACTTATGCCATGGGGTATGCAACAACTTTTAATCAACTTTATTGGTTAAGAGCATTCATGGGAGTAAGCGAAGCATTGTATATGCCCGCAGCATTAGCCTTGATATCAGATTACCACACTAACAAAACAAGATCATTGGCAATTGGAATCCATATGACCGGATTATATACGGGACAAGCTCTTGGAGGATTTGGAGCAACCATTGCCGAACAATTTTCTTGGCAATCAACGTTCCATGTGTTCGGAATTATCGGAATCATTTATTCTGTCGTTCTGGTAATGTTTTTACACGAAAAAGCAGATCGTCCAGGCAAACAAATTGTTCCCGCTTCTGTTAATGAACCAAAGCAAAAGAAAGAATCTGTATGGAGAAGCTTTGGACTTTTATTTAGCACATTCTCCTTTTGGATATTATTATTCTATTTCCTTGCACCTAGTCTCCCGGGATGGGCTACAAAGAACTGGCTTCCAACATTATTCTCCGAAAATCTTGGTATTCCAATGGGAAAAGCTGGACCAATAGCAACTATTTCAATTTCAGTTGCATCACTCATTGGAATTTTAATTGGTGGACCACTATCAGATAAGTGGGTCATGAAAAATATCCGCGGACGAATGTATACAAGTGCAATCGGTATGGGATTGATGATACCATCACTTCTATTATTAGGATTCGGACACACTTATGCTGGATTAATAACTGCTGCTCTATTATTTGGAATTGGATATGGAATGGCAGACACCAATAATATGCCGATATTATGTCAAATCATTCCTGCAAAATATCGAGGCACTGCTTATGGCATCATGAATATGGTAGGCGTTTTCGGAGGATACTTTATCACCCTGTTACTGGGAAGTTCTACGGATGAAGGCAATTTGGGAAGCGACTTCAGTAAACTCGGATTGATAGTTTTTGTAGCTGTAGTATTTATGATTGCATTCTTAAAACCGAAAAAAGAATATACATATACGTCAGAAGAACAAGCAAATGTTCAAGCTGAACAAAAGTAAACATCAATAAACTAAAATATTAAGAATATGAAATTTGAAAAGATTAAAGGACTGATTGTCGCACCATTCACTCCTTTCGACAAACAAGGTGAAGTAAATTTAGAACCGATTTCGGATTACGCGGCTATGTTACACAATAACGGATTGATTGGCGTATTCATTAACGGTTCATCAGGCGAAGGTTATATGCTTACTGTAGAAGAACGAATGAAACTTGCCGAGAAATGGGTTTCTGTTTCACCTAAAGGTTTCAAAGTAATTGTACATATTGGTGCAACATGTATTAAAGATAGCTTCAAGTTGGCGCAACATGCACAAGAAATTGGAGCATTTGGGATTGGAGCAATGGCTTCACCATTTCCAAAAGCTGGTCGTGTCGAAGAATTGGTAAAATATTGTGAAGAGATTGCTTGTGGAGCACCCAACCTCCCTTTCTATTTTTATCATATCCCTGCATTGAATGGCGTTTTTTTACCGATGCTTCCATTCCTTCAGGCGGCCGATGAACGTATTCCTAATCTTGCTGGTATCAAATATACTTACGAAAGTCTATATGAATATAATCAATGTATGCTTTATAAAGATGGTAAATTTGATATGTTACATGGACAAGATGAAACGGTTCTTTCGGGTCTTGTAATGGGCGGTGCGCAAGGCGGAATCAGTGGAACAGGAAATTATATTGGAAACGTGCTTGTAGGAGTAATTAACGAATATAATTCTGGTAACATCGAGAAAGCTCGTGAACTGCAGAACTTTGCTCAAGATGTTATCAATGTTATTGCACGATACAGAGGAAACATTGTTGCAGGTAAACGCATAATGAAACTGCTGGGTTTAGATTTAGGAATAAATCGCACTCCATTCCAAAACATTACGGACAATGAAGAAGCGGCTATTCGTAAAGATCTGGAAGCAATAGACTTTTTTAATCGTTGCAATAAACACTAAAACAATGCCGGTAAATTAGTTTGAATAAAAAAAGGAGCTGAATACAATATTCAGCTCCTTTTACATATTTAAATCTTAAAACTATTAATCAAACATTTTCTTGAATTTATTGTACAAACTCTTTTTGGCACTGGGAGTAGGCACAAAATTGGGCGACTTATCCATTTCCTCTACCATGGTTTTTTCGGCATCGGATAACTTTTCGGGAACATAAACATTTACGTTTACAAGTTCATCTCCTTTTCCATAGCCATTAACAGAAGGCAGACCTTTATTTCTAAGTCGTAAAACCTTTCCTGGTTGCGTTCCTGGTTCAATCTTCACTTTTGCAACTCCTTCAATCGTTGGAACATCAACAGTTCCACCTAAAGCAGCCATTGGGAAAGTAAGGAATAGATTATAGATGACATCATTTTCATCACGAATCAAGTTTGGATCTTCCTCCTCTTCAACAACAATAAGCAAGTCTCCATTGACACCGCCTCTTCGAGCAGCGTTACCTTTTCCCTGCATTGATAACTGCATACCCTCGGCAACACCAGCCGGAATTTTAACTGTAATGATTTCATCATCACGTAAAATTCCCTCACCATTACAATGAGGACACTTTTTAGTTATTGTTTTTCCGTCGCCGTTACAAGTAGGACAAGTAGATGTAGTCTGCATCTGACCCAGGATAGTATTTGTTACCCGCGTAACTGAACCAGAACCATTACATGTAGAGCAATTACTCAGAGACGTTCCGTTTTCAGAGCCATTTCCATCGCAATGCGTACAAGCTACATATTTTTTAACCTTCAACTTCTTTTCGACCCCATTAAGCACGTCTTTAAGCGAAAGTTTCACTTTCACCCGTAAGTCGGATCCCCTATTTACGCGGCGACCCCTTTGAGTGCTGCCAAATCCACCGAATCCGCCAAATCCGCCAAAATGTCCGCCAAATATATCTCCAAACTGAGAGAAAATATCATCCATTGACATACCGCCACCAAAGCCTCCGCTTGCAGCTCCACCCATTCCGGCATGGCCAAACTGGTCGTATCGGGCACGTTTATTCTCGTCTCCCAAGACCTCATAAGCTTCAGCTGCCTCTTTGAATTTTTCTTCAGCTGCTTTGTCACCGTGATTTTTATCAGGGTGAAATTGAAGCGCTTTTTTACGGTAAGCTTTTTTTATTTCATCAGCTGTAGCCGATTTTGGAACCTCCAGTACTTCGTAATAATCTCTTTTTTCAGCCATCTTATTCGCCTACAATTACTTTAGGAAAACGAATCACTTTATCATTCAGTGTATATCCCTTTTGAATACAATCAATCACTTTACCTTTTAGTTCCTCTGTGGGAGCAGGTACCATTGAGATAGCTTCAAATCTTTCAGGATCAAACGTTTCCCCTTTTGTTTCAATTTCCTTAACCCCTTGTTGATTAAGAAAATTCTCAAATTTGTTATAAATCAGATCCAATCCTTCAAGAAAGGCATCTTTATCATCAGCTAAATGAACCTGTTCCAGCGCCCTTTCTAAGTCGTCTACCAGAGGAATTATCTCTGTCAGCACTCTTTCACCGCCATTTTTGATAAGTTCCGTTTTCTCTTTCAACGTTCTTTTCCGATAGTTATCAAATTCTGCATGCAGTCTAAGAAAAGAACCATTCAGCTCACTATTTTTTTCTTTTAGTTCATTCAATTCTTTTAGAAGAGGATCTACTTCATCTGACGAATTGTCGTCATTAATATCTGATTCTACTTCGTTTGATGTTTCATCCTGAACAATTTCATCATTATTCGTCAGTATGTCATCCATTTCCATATCTTCATTTTCTTGTTTCATACAATTAATATTTTATACTTAAGATATACCCATTTTTAAAAGACTTGATTTATTGAGTTTTAAAAGTTAGTCCATTACAAACAAGTATGAATTGCACTTATCTACTGCAAATACTTTGCCAAAATACATCTAACAAGTATATTTTAATATAATTCCTGTTTGATTTGAAAATCAAAGGAAGAATTCACACCATTCATCAAACTTTGCAGCCTGATCAGTACCATGTTTCAAAAGTGACTGGCGGATGCGTTTGACATCTTTTTCTTTACCAATTTGCGACTTCGAGTAGAATTTATCTGCAAAGCAAATAATCTTTTCCTCAAGACTTTTTGGACACATATCCCTTCTTGGAATCGGCAGTTTTTTTCTATCAATTACCTCAATGGTTAATCCTGTACCCGTATGTCTTTCGCAAACCAGTCCATGACGTGGAAAACCCTCAACAGTAAGTAGTTCCCGACCCAGATAACCATGACAAATATAGGGATACTCACCTTCACAGGCAATGTGGGGTGCTTTAGTTAAAAAGATGCCAATATCGTGCAGCAGCCCAGCCTCTTCAATAAAACGTACATCAATGGCCAGTTCGGGATGTTTTTGAGCAACAGTAACAGCTTTATTTGTCACATCTGTAGCATGCGACATATAAATATCATACAACTTAGTCCCTTGTTTATAGTATTTATCTATAATGGCTTTTGGATCCATTTATATATATAATAGCAAATATTTTAAATGCGTACAAAATTACAAAGAATATCTCAATAAGTGCTCCTATAAAACCAATCCTTACAAAGGAATAACGTACTTTTTGAGTGACGGATCAACCAATGATTCGGGAACAGCGGATTTTATCTCATCAATGATAATATTTATCATACGTTCCCGCATATAATCTTTTCGGGTAACTAGACTGATTTCACGTACAGGGGTATTATTTTTAAAAGGACGCACTTTTTTCATTTGGTCGGCACTCAAATTACTTAATGCCATTTCCGGAATTACAGTAATACCGTCATTTTTATCAACGATATTAATTAGAGTATCAATGCTTCCTGCCTCATAAGTAAAAATTGAAGCACCGTTTTTTCTTTTTTTCAAGTTACACAAATGCAGGATTTGTGTTCTGAAACAATGAACCTCGTCCAACAACCACAATTTAGTTGAGGTAAGATCATTTTCTTCGAGTGCATTTTTTGCATATAAAGGCTTTTCATCAGAAGAGACATAAGCATAAAACTTTTCGTAATACAAAGGATGCTCCTTTATCTGAGGTTCGTTCAACGGTGTTGCCAAAATGGCACCATCGAGTGTCCCTAAAGCCAAAGCCTTAATAATTTGATCTGTAGTTAATTCAGATATTTTAATCCGGATATCATAATTGTTTTGACGATGAACATTCATCAGTTTTGGAACAAGATAAGGAGAGATAGTCGGAAGGATTCCCAACTTAAAAACCCCCTTTAGCAAACCTTTTTCCTCCTCAACAACATCTTTGATCTGATTGATTTTATCAACAGCAACCCGTGCCTGATCGATGATTTTGCGCCCAATTTCGGTAGGTTGTACCGGTAATTGTGAACGGTCGAAGATTTTCACATCCAGTTCGTCTTCCAACTTTTGGATCATCATACTAAGAGTTGGTTGCGTAACAAAAGAAGCCTCCGCCGCCTTCGAAAAATGTCGATAATCATCTACGGCAATGATGTATTCGAGTTGTTGTATATTCATATAAATTAATCTTTACACAAATATAACGCTTTTATAAATCGAAATGATACTTTGAATAGGAATATTGAATCAGTGAATTGAAACGATATAATTTATCTGTTTCCAAAAATTAGTGTTCCTACACGAATCATGGTGCTACCCTCCTCTATTGCAACAGGATAATCGGAAGTCATACCCATTGAAATTTCTTTAAAGGAATCATTATTTGCGAAATACTTGTTTTTAAATTCCGTGAACAGTGTTTTTATCTGAGTAAATTCCGTTCTTATTTGTTCTTTGTCTTCAGTAAAAGTGGCCATTCCCATCACACCAATAAATTGAACATGAGGACATTCACGCCATTTTCCATTTTCTAGAAAATTGCGACATTCATCGGGGGTAAAACCCGATTTTGTGTCCTCATCAGCAACTCGAATTTCCAACAAACATTGAATTATTCGTTGGCTTATCGCACCTTGCTTTTCAATTTCGAGCATCAGTCGCTCGCTGTCCATACTGTGAATCAGACTGATAAATGGAGCTATAAATTTTACTTTGTTGCGTTGTAAACTACCAATAAAATGCCATTCGATATCCTTTGGAAGTTCGTCGTACTTAGCCACTAATTCCTGCACCCTACTTTCGCCAAAAATGCGCTGACCGGCATCATAGGCTTCTCGAATCATTTCCGCAGGATGGAATTTGGATACTGCAACGATTTTGACATCATCCGACATCTCATCCCGTAAAGCATTCAATTGAGAAGTTACACTCATTATTCTAGATCTCTTCTAAGCGACTCATTTTCTTTAGCATAAGGAAAAACATCCATAAGCATTGTTTCAACCACAGAAGCCAAAGTATAGTCGATCATTGTTTTTTTCATTTCTGTTTCCACTATATCCACTGCCTCTTTGAGGATGGAAGCCTGAATCAGCATATTTACAGCGGTTTTCTTTTCAGCACCACTTTTCTCGTCCAATGTAATGAAATATAGTTTCGCTCTATAATATCTATCGCCTGTTTCGTTGAAAAAAGTTTCTGAATATTTCACACGTTTAATATCGGAAACTGTAAATCACCTGAAATAAAAGGTTTCATTTCTTCCAAAATACGTGCTTCGGCCTCTGTAAAGGAAAGCGCATCGACTAAATAAGGTTCGGTAACGGTTTTTTGAATACCCGTATCCATCATTTTATCATATTTAACTTTGCATTCAAACCAATTGTACATCATATATATTTAATTTAATATTAAAACCTGATTAAAAAAATCAGGGCAAAGGTAATTAATTTAGACGATTCTTAATAACTGAGTGTGTCGGTTGTTCGTAAAAAAGTACTATTTTTGATGACCGTTTTTAAAAATAAGTTATTTAAACTTCATGATTGGAACAATTGTAAACACTATCGCTGTCATTGCTGGAGGATTGCTGGGAATATTGCTGAAAAAGAGAATGCCGAAACGACTGACGACTATTTTCTTTCAGGTAATCGGACTTTTTACATTGGCAATTGGAATTTCTATGGCAGTGGAAATGAAACAAATTGTTATTATTGTTTTTAGCTTGGTCGTGGGGGGACTTATTGGTGAATGGATGAACATCGAAAGGGCAACGGAAAGGTTCGCTGATTTTCTGAAAGTGAAACTGCGAATTGGTAGCGAACAGTTCTCTGAAGGTATCACTACTGCATTTTTGTTGTTTTGTGTCGGATCAATGACTATCATGGGGGCAATCCAGGAAGGTACTACGGGCTCTCCTGATCTTCTTTATACAAAATCATTGATGGACTTTTTCTCTTCAATTCTTCTAACTTCGGCTTTGGGGGCTGGTGTCATCGCCTCGGCAATACCGCTGTTTATCTTTCAGGGTTCAATAACATTGTTGGCAAAATTTGCCAGCTCTTTCTTTACTCCTGATATTATCATGGGGCTTACTTCTGTCGGAGGAATCCTACTGATTGGTCTTGGCATAAACATTCTGGAGATAAAGAAACTGAGGATTATGAATATGTTGCCTGCACTCGTCTTTGTGGTGGTTTTCATGTGGTTGTTCTGATTTTAAAGGAATATTGCCGACTAACCTCAACGACCATTAATATTTTAATTCGTTCAACGTTTTATCTTGATTAAATACAATTTCCAATTTAATCTCTTCCGAACTGGATATCCTGAATTGGCTTGACTCCAATTCCGGGTAAATCGGATGCGATAATCTTACCTTTTTCTAGTTTGGCTCCTTCAAAACAATCATTACCTATAAGCAAAGCACCATCGAGATCGGCAAAATCCAATCCTGACGAAAGTTGAGAAGCTGCCGAAATGGCACACGATGTTTCTGTCATACATCCCATCATCACTTTCATCCCTAATGCTTCTGATAAATTACGCATTTTCCATGCTTCACGCATTCCTGTGCATTTCATCAATTTAATGTTGATTCCTGAAAATACACCTTTCAATCGCTCAATATCGTGCAATCGCTGAACGGACTCGTCAGCAAATATTGGCAGAGGACTTTCTTCTGTTAACCATGCAATATTATCCAAATCATACTTCGGCATGGGTTGTTCTACCATAACAACACCTTTTTCATTCAACCAGTTAATCATTTCAAGGGCTTGGCGACGGTCTTTCCAGCCTTGATTGGCGTCAACGGATAACGGTAGAACGGTGACACTGCGAATGGCTTCAATCATACGTTTGTCGTCTTTACCGCCGACTTTTACTTTTAATATATTGAATTTTCCAAGCGACTCTTTTGTCTTTTCTCGGACTACCTCATCGGTATCAATTCCTATTGTAAAGGTTGTGTCTGGAACATCGGTTTTATCTAATCCATACATTTTATACCAAGGCACTCCAAATATTTTCCCTACTAAATCATGCAGGGCTATATCAACAGCGGCTTTAGCGGCGGTATTGTTGATCGCAATTCCGTCTACATAATGTAAGATCTCATCCAGATGAGTGGGATCGGGAAATGATGATAAATCGACTTTTTTCAAGAAATCGATCACGGAAGATTGTGTTTCACCCAAATAAGGTGGAAGGGATGCTTCACCATAACCTACCAATCCATCGTACTCTATTTTGGTGAGTACCACAGGGGTAGTGTTCCGTGAAAATCCTGATATAGTGAAAGTATTTCTCAATTGCAGATTAAACGAAGACCATGTAAGTTTCATACTGCCTGATGATTGATTTGTTTTTGGAGTTTTTGCGCTGATGACGACAGAAGGAGCTGATAATGAAGCAGCTGCCAGTGCCGATGCTTTAATGAATTGCCGTCTGTTTTGTGTCATTTTCTTATTTTTGATAAAAGGTATTATGATAAATCTCATCGATCCCCGACGTATTTACAGAACCGATTACTCTTTTTGTCCTCAGATAACGTTTTGTATTAAACTCATCGTACAACGGATCGCTTGGATCAAAACTGTTGATTCGAATATAATCTGAAGCATGAATAAATTGATTATTTCCGATTGCAATACCTACATGAACCACCCTTTCACGTGGATTTTCAGAAGTTGCTTTTGATCCAAAGAATACCAGATCACCAGGTAGCAGTTTTCCAAAATCTCCTGTTTGATCAACTAGTTCTCCATATTTTACTTGCTGAGAGGCATCTCTTGCAAGGATGACACCATGCATTAAAAATACAGTCTTAGTGAAACCACTGCAATCGAGACCTTTTGTTGATGTGCCTCCCCAAACGTATGGGATTCCCATCATTTGCTTTGCTGTTTCAGTAATACTTTTGCCCGTTAATTCAATTTCGTCTAACCAATTAGATTCTTTCTTGGCATCTGATTTGCTCAAGTATGCCGTCCGGCCATCAGGATAAACAACCTTATAATATTTCCCTTTGATACCAACAACCACAAGACTGTTTCCGGCTACCAGATCTGAGACGATGGGTGAATTTGACTTTGCTTTACTGAACGAAGAAGCTGCATGAGAGGTTACAACTATTTTTGGTTTTTGCAGATATGCATGCAACTCATTTTCTGTCATTGGTTCAACCGATTCATTTATCCACCCAATATATGAATCGGGCATCTGAATTCGTCTCCAACCGCCTTTTTGATCGAGAATCTTTACTGGCATCCCAAGCAAAACCTGCGTTACCAATTCAGCGTTATGCGCATTTTTGTAATATACATTCCCTGTTGAATTATAAATAATCCCCCAGGTTTCTGCACCTAACTCTTTGTCGGGAAGAATATTCACTTCATCTATTATATTTGAAGCGAACGATTTCATATGAGAAAGCACCTCGTTATATGCTGCAACTTCACTTGTTTCACCCGTTAAAACAACGGCGTCATCTTGTTGAGTTACCTTGATATCAAACACTGCAACACGCTTATCGGGAGCGTATTTCTCGCCGATAATGTTTGCAATTTGTTGTAAATCATGATTTTGCGCCATTGTTAAATTTGTTATTAAAAGTAAAATACAAAGAACGAAGGCCAACTTTCTCATCTCATATATTCTTCTTTAATTTATTTAATCACTATCTCTACTGTAATTTGGTGCTTCGCGAGTAATCATAACATCATGTGGATGGCTCTCGGCATAACCGGCAGATGTTATTCGTGTGAATTTAGCCTGATGGAGCTTATCGATACTTTCTGCACCACAATAACCCATACCTGATCTAAGTCCACCAACCATCTGATAAACAACCTCCTGCAAAGTGCCCTTGAAAGGTACACGTGCTTCAATTCCTTCCGGAACAAGTTTCTTCACATCTTCTTCACCTGACTGGAAATAACGATCTTTAGAACCTTGTTGCATTGCGGACAATGATCCCATTCCTCGGTACGACTTGAATTTACGACCATTGAAAATGATTGTTTCACCCGGAGATTCTTCAGTTCCTGCAAACATAGAACCCATCATAACAGATGATCCTCCTGCCGCAAGTGCTTTCACTATATCTCCTGAATATCTTAATCCTCCATCAGCAATCAGTGGAACATCTGTATATTTTAGTGCTGATGCGACATCAAAAATTGCTGATAATTGAGGCACTCCAACACCTGCAATTACGCGGGTTGTACAAATTGAACCGGGACCGATACCTACTTTTACACCATCTGCACCTGCATCAGCTAAATATTTAGCAGCATCACCTGTAGCAATATTTCCTACCACAACATCAATACCTGGGAAAGCTTTCTTCACATCAATTAAAGTATCTTTCACCCCCTTTGAATGTCCGTGAGCTGTATCAATAATTAAGGCATCAACTCCTGCTTCAACAAGAGCTTCAGCACGATCCAATGTATCTTTTGTAACGCCCAAACCAGCTGCTACACGCAAACGACCTTTTTCATCTTTACATGCAAATGGTTTATCTTTTGCTTTTGTAATATCTTTATATGTGATGAGGCCTACCAATTTGTTATCGTTATCAACAACGGGAAGTTTTTCAATTTTGTACTGTTGAAGTATGTCGGCTGCAGCCTCTAAATCAGTTGATTGTCGAGTTGTAATAACATTTTCTTTTGTCATCACATCGTCAATATATTTATCCATATTGCGTTCAAAACGCAAATCGCGATTAGTCACAATTCCCACTAATCGATTATCCTGATCTACTACCGGTATTCCACCAATATGAAATTCAGCCATCAAAGCTAATGCGTCGGAAACTCTTTTGCCACGCGTTATGCTGATTGGGTTAAGAATCATGCCATTTTCAGCACGTTTAACGGCAGCAACCATTTTTGCTTGTGCGCCGATGGGCATGTTTTTGTGAATAACACCTATTCCTCCTTCACGAGCAATGGCAATTGCCATATTCGTTTCAGTTACAGTATCCATTGCCGCCGATACCATTGGGATGTTCAATACAATGTTACGAGAGAAACGCGTTGTAAGGTCTACTTCGCGGGGAAGAACTTCAGAATAAGCGGGGACTAACAATAGATCGTCGAAAGTCAACCCTTCCATAATGATTTTATCTGCAATAAATGACATAGTTATCAGCCTTTCTTTTTTATTGCATGCAAATGTAGTTGTTTTTGTGCAGAATAACTATATTTGGATGTTTTTTTTAAAAAGGTTAACCTTCTTTTCACTTCTATCAATATAGATATTTTTGATATATCATATTTCATTATAAATTTCGCATTGATATTTAATCTTTGTAATTTTGGTCATTAATTAATCATCAAATAAAATAAATAATTAAAATTATGTCAGTATTAGTAGGTAAAAAAGCACCCTCATTCAGTGCACCGACAGTTATCAACGGTTCGGAAATAGTAAATGATTTTTCTTTGAAACAATATATTCAGAAAAAGTATGTAGTATTCTTTTTCTACCCTGCTGATTTTACATTTGTATGCCCAACAGAACTTCATGCTTTTCAAGAACAGTTGAGCGAATTTGAAAAAAGAAATACAGTGGTTGTTGCAGCCTCAACCGATTCTGCGAATTCTCATCTTGCTTGGTTACAAACACCAAAGAACAATGGCGGAATTCAAGGTATTACGTATCCAGTAGTTGCAGATCATACTCTTACTATTTCAATGGATTATGATGTTCTTGCAGGTGAATTCGATTATGACGACAATGGTAATCAGATATTCAACGGAGCAGCAGAAGCATACAGAGGTTTATTTCTGATCGACAAACAAGGAATTGTTCGTCATCAGGTTGTGAATGATATGCCATTGGGCAGAAACGTTGAAGAAGTATTACGAATGATAGACTCACTTCAATTCACCGAAGAATACGGAGAAGTTTGTCCTGCAAATTGGCACAAAGGTGAAAAGGGAATGAAAGCAACTCACGAAGGTGTATCTTCTTATCTATCTGAAAACTAAATCAAACTTTAACTAATTAAAAAAGCCTGAACTTTCAAGTTCAGGCTTTTTTATATACTTACTTTGAATATTATCTTAGTATGTCCATTTTGTGGAAGACCTTATCTATATGTTCAATAGCATAATTGATTTGATCATAATTATGAGTCGCCATCAAGGAGAAACGAATAAGAGTATCTGCTGGAGCAACTGCAGGCGAAACCACAGGATTCACAAAGATCCCCTCTTCAAAGAGTATTTTTGTAATCTGAAATGTTTTGGCATCGTCTCTAATATACAATGGGATAATTGGTGTTTCTGTTGGTCCCACTTCAAAACCTCTCTCTTTAAACTGATTAATGGTGTAATTTGTCATTTCCCAAAGGTGCTTAACCCTTTCAGGTTCTGCCCTCAAGATATCCAATGCAGCAGAAGCTGCTGCAGTAGCACCCGGAGTAATGCTTGCGCTGAAGATATATGGTCTCATTGTATGTCTGAGATAATTAAGCACTTCAAAATCACCGGCAACAAATCCACCGATTGAAGCTAGTGATTTGCTAAAAGTTCCCATAATCAGATCTACATCTTTTGTCAATCCAAAATGATCGCAAACACCTTTCCCACTATAATTTTTGCCAAGCACACCTAAACCATGTGCCTCGTCAACCATAATATTCGCTTTGTATTTCTTAGCCAACTCCACAATTTCAGGAAGTTTTGCGAGATCACCCTCCATACTGAAAACACCGTCGACTATAATAAGTTTAATTTTGTGAGGATCACATCTTCTGAGATGGCGTTCGAGAGACACCATATCGTTATGGCGAAATTTATATTTGGTAGAAAACGAAGTACGCAAACCTTCAATGATTGAAGCATGGTCTCTTTCATCCCAAATAAGATATTCATTTCTTCCTGTTAAGCAACCAAGCACTCCCTCATTAACGGTGAAACCGGTAGAAAGAACCATCGCATCGTCTTTTCCAACAAAGTTGGCTAGTTTTCTTTCCAGTTCAAGGTGAATATCAAGTGTACCATTTAAAAAACGTGATCCGGCCATCCCGGTACCATATTTTTTTGTTGCTTCAATAGAAGCCTCCTTAACTTTTGGGTGATTGGTTAGTCCTAAATAGGCGTTTGAGCCAAACATCAGTACTTTTTTACCATTAATAACGACTTCAGTATCTTGATCACTCTCAATAACCCTGAAATATGGGTAGATGCCTGCAGCTTTAATTTTCTGCGGGACATCATAATTAGACATTTTATTTCTTAACAGATTCATTTTAATAAAAAGTAATGAATTACAAGTTTTACCTAAAAAATCAAAACACAAAGGTAGTAAAAAAATTGATGACTGAATCTTCAGTTACATCAATAACATTTCTATTTAGAACAAAAGAAGTCGATTCTACCAATTTTACTCGATTTTTTCTAAACATTTTTGCTTACAAAAGCGTTTTAAAGAATAATAAGAATTGAACAAATAAATAAATAACACATTATTATGTTAAGTAAAAATTTAGAAACAGCTATTAATAAACAAATCAATGCCGAATTTTGGTCGGCATATCTTTATCTTTCAATGTCAACATATGCAAGTAACCGCGGTTTACCCGGCGTAGCTAATTGGTTTGAAGTTCAGTTTAAAGAAGAAATGGATCATGCGATCAAATTCATGAATTATATGATTTCAAAGGGTAACAAAGTAAATTTACTTCCCATCGATGCTGTTCCAACAACTTGGGATTCAGTATTGAATCTGTTTGAAGAAAATCTTAAGCACGAGCAAGTAGTAACAAGTCTTATTTATGATTTATTTGCTTTGGCACGTTCAGAAAAAGATTTTGCCACTGAAAGTTTGGTTCAATGGTTCGTTAATGAACAAGTTGAAGAAGAAGAAAATGCACTTAATAATATTGATGCATTAAAATTAATTGGCGACAACGGTTTCGGCTTGTACTCAATGGATAAAGAACTAGCAGCCAGAGTTTACGTTCCAATTGCCACAACAAATACAGGTTCAAACGCCTAAAATATAGGACATTGAATAAAGAAGGGATATCAAAAATATCCCTTCTTTATTGTTATCGAATTAAAAAGCGAGACAACTATCTTCTTTCCAACAGTACAACATTTTCAACATGCTGTGTATGAGGGAACATATCAACGGGTTGAATACGAATCAGTTTGTAATCGTTATCCATTAAGTTAATATCACGCGCCTGTGTTGCTGGGTTACAACTAACATAAACAATACGTTTTGGTTTAGCCGCAAGAATCATATCAACAACTTCTCCGTGCATACCGGCACGGGGCGGATCTGTGATGATGACATCCGGGCGACCGTGTTCTTTAATAAAACTTTCCGAAAGAACATCTTTCATGTCACCGGCAAAGAACAATGTATTATCAATGTTATTCAATTTCGAATTCACTTTAGCATCCTCAATAGCATCAGGAACGTATTCAATACCTACCACTTTTTTTGCTTTATGCGCGATGAAGTTGGCAATAGTTCCCGTTCCGGTATATAAATCATACACCAATTCATTACCCGAAAGCTGAGCATAATCCCTGACTACTTTATACAGATTATATGCCTGTTCACTATTCGTCTGATAAAATGATTTTGGTCCGATCTTAAATTTAAGGTCCTCCATTGTTTCATATATACAATCCGAACCCTTCCAGGTAATTACCTCCTGATCAGTAATTGTATCATTAGCTTTACCATTAATAATGTACAACAAAGAAGATATTTGAGGAAAAGACTCCGCGATAAACTTCAAAAGATTTTCACGACGATCTGAATCATCTTTATAAAACACAACGATCAGCATTATTTCGCCTGTTGAAGCAGTGCGAATAATGATATTTCGCATCAGTCCTTCTTGACTCCGGAGATCAAAAAAATCAAAATCATTGTCCAGACAATAAGTTCTCACTGCATTGCGTATTTGATTAGAGATATCGTCCTGCAGCCAGCACTTGTTGATATCCAACACCTTATCAAACTTACCGGGGATATGAAAACCCAAAGCATTCATCTGAGTAAATTCCTCTTCTGAACCAATTTCTTTTTCTGTCAACCACCTTTTATTTGAGAACGTAAATTCCAGTTTATTGCGATAGAAAGTAGTCTTTGGTGCACCATGAATTGGCGATATTTCAGGAAGTTCAACCTTCCCAATGCGAGTAAGGTTATCGATTACCTGCTTTTGTTTGTATTTCAATTGTTCGTCGTAAGGCAAAATCTGCCATTTGCAACCACCACATATCCCAAAATGTTCACAAAAAGCCACCGAACGTTTTTCAGCATATGAAACAAAATTAATCACATACCCTTCGGCATAACTATTTTTTTTCCGGGTCAATTGAATATCCACCACATCACCTGGTACCGCATAAGGTACAAACACAGCCAACCCATCCACTTTTGCGATTGCCTTTCCTTCGGCAGCTACATCCGTGATAGTCACAGATTGCAAAACCGGTAGTTGTTTTTTGTTTCTTGCCATAATTTTTATTTGAAAGTGCAAAGATAGTGAATAATCGGATGTAATAAATCTGTTTTTTGTGCAAAGAAAAGAGGATAAACCATTTTATGATTTATCCCCCTTTTTATGATTAAATAAAACAATTTATCAATTACAAAGGTAAGTTTACCGAAAGATGCTTGTCGCTTCTTACATACGTACTTACAACATCGTAAGTCAGACTTTTTTGACCATCAGCAGCTGTAATTACTTGCGAAGTTTGAGGATAGAGCACAACTTTTTTGGTTCCGTTACCTGAAGTAAGTTCTAATTCAAAATACAAGTCGCTATTATTTTGTATTTCATAATATTTCACAACTCCATTTTTAGCGTTTTCACTATAAAAACTTGGCGATAACTTTACACAAGCATTAAACAAATTGCGAACATTTTCCTCTTTACCAGCCAAATACTTGCTTGACCAAGCTACAGTTCTTCCCGCCTCTAGCGCTTCGCGAATCCCTTCTTGTGTGCGATCTTTTGCCATAACAAGCGTCATTGAACGATGCACATAATCTTTGCTCATATCATAATTAAGATTGATCAGATTATGAATATCAGTACTTCCCATCACTGTAAGTCCTTTATCAATACACCAATCCAGAGCTTTCATATGTAAACCGGTTCCATTTATCACCTCTACTCCCATAAGAGCATCATTTTTGTACAAATCTTCTACAAATGGAAGCCATTCATATGAACCTGCAATACCTGGTTGCCATCCCGGATGATTCCAAAAGATAAAAGCGTTTTGTTCTTTCGCTTTCATAACAGCTAAACGATCATTCTCTTTCTTACCGCTATCTGTGTCATATTCAGAAGTGTTACCTATAAAGATTGCATTAAAATGACCGGGAGGTGTCGCACGTGTTATTTCAGCACCCTTAACAAGCAACACATTCTTTTTCAATGCATTGGGCTTTGCAATTTCATAAGGTCTTTCATTGTTGGGAGTAAGATCAGCTTTATGAGGAGTATATTCCATATGATCTGTAATGGAAATGGCATCCAATCCTTCAGCCCATGCTTCTTGAACACGAACACTCGGCCAAACCTCTCCATCAGAAAAAACAGTGTGCATATGAAAATCACATTTCAACACCTGAAACCCATTTACATTGGGAATCAAGATATTGTTCCGCTTTTGAGGTTGTGAAAATTCACTTAACCTCATAACTCCATTGCTAACTTCCTGACCAGAAAGAACAAAGGATGCAAGAATAACGCAAATCGATAATAAAGTAATCTTTTTCATTTCATTAGTAGTGTTTATAAATAATTCTTTATAATAATCATTTCAAAAATAACGTCCATTTTTGACTGCAATGTTCAAAAATAAATATTACTAAATGATCTCAAATTTATGAAGAATTTGTTAAGAATATACTAAATCAATACAATTTGTACATTATTTTGTACTTATTTTTATCTTTCCACTCTTTAAACCCTTTGCCTTTGCCTCAAAAACAATTGTACCTGCCTTATCTGTCGATTGAACAATAGCTGTCAACATCCCACTAAAGAAGTGCATTTGAGGAAGATGAAACTGATCAAGACAGCTGGGATCACCATTTGCTCCGGCACGGTAAAATCCTTCACCACTTACAGAAAAAGTGGCCGACATATTAGCATCGGGACAAAGATTGCCATCTTTATCAACTACTTTAACAGTGATAAACGACAAGTCGTTGCCATCTGATTTAATTGAATTACGGTCGGCTTCTAATACAATTTTATATGGTTTACCTGCGGTATGCATTTCTTTCTCAGCAACAGCTTTTCCATTTTCGTCATATGCAACTACTTTTACTGTTCCTGGTTCATATTTAGTATCCATCCACATTAAACGATATCTTTTCTGGCGTTCAAAACTCTTTTGTGCTTCTTCAGTATAACTTCCATCAATTTTAACTGATAGGTCTTTTGTTTTTTTACCCTGACTTTTACCGTTGATAAACACTTCTGCTGAAGGATAATTTGTATAAACAAAGATAGGGGTCACCTCTCCTTCTCTTCCTTTCCAACTCCAATGTGGAAGAATATGCAAAGTTTCTGCATCTTTGTTCCAATGACTACGATACAAATAATATCGATCTTTTGGCAAACCTGCCAAATCAACTATTCCAAATAATGAACTATGACTTGGCCAATCACTATAATATGGAGTTGGTTCACCCAGATAATCAAAGCCTGTCCACACAAATTCTCCCATCGCATAGGGTAATTCCTCATGATGGATAAAATTATCTTCTGGCAAATCAGACCACGAACAATGCTCTACATCATATGACGATGCTTGATGATCATCATATTTCGCCATCGCTTTTCGTTCTACCGGAAATTTATAAACACCTCTTGAACTTACAGTGGAAGCAGTTTCACTTCCAAGCACCAACTGCTGGGGTATTTTAGAATAGTTCTGTTGATATTTGAAAGGACGATAGTTGAATCCGGGAACATCCAAAATTGCTGCCATACCATTAGCCGTTACTGCATCTGGATTATCCATTCCATTTGTTACTGGACGGGTCGGATCTTCACGATTACAAATATCTTGTAGAAAACGAGTACGCTTCGGACCGTTTACACCATCTCCCTGTTCTGGTACTTCATTTCCAATGCACCACATTACCACACTTGGGTTATTTCTATAATGATGAATTACATTCACAAGGTCTTTCTCGGCCCATTCGTCAAAAAACTGATTGTAACCGTTACTCATTTTAGGACTCTTCCATTCATCAAATGTCTCTACCATCAACATCATCCCCATTTCATCGCAAGCCCTCACCAACTCTGGCGCAGGCATATTATGTGATGTTCGTATTGCATTCACTCCCATATCTTTCATAATCCGAACTTGGCGACGAATTGCGGCATCATTTACTGCTGCTCCCAAAGGTCCCAAATCGTGGTGATTGCACACTCCTTGGAAAACCACTCGCTCACCATTCAAGAAAAATCCTTTATCAGGAATCACCTCAATAGTGCGAATTCCAAAAGGTGTATTGTAACTATCAATTGAATATGCAACTTCTTTGCTTGTAGTTTTATTAGTAGAAATTTCTGATTCAGATTCAATTATAATCAAATTAGATTGAACGGAATATAACACTGGATTGTCTATGTTCCACAGCTCTGGATTGTCTACTATCAATGTTTGATCGATTACCCCTTCATCGTATTTTGAAAGTGGGGTTTTAGCAATAGCAACAAGATGTCCGTTCTTATTTAATATAGAAGTCTCGAGGCGATATTTAATCTGATTGGATTTATCACCTTTTACTTCAAGAGTTGTATCATTAGAAAATTCAACCTTTGTTTTAACATTTACTTTCGCAAAATCTTTGCGCACAACCGGAGTGGTTACGTATGTTCCCCAAACTGGAATATGTGCATCTTCTGTTACCACAATATGTACATTTCTGTATAATCCGGCACCGGGATACCACCTGCTGCTTTGTGGCTGATTTTCAAGACGAACAGCGAGTGTGTTGGTCTCATTATCTTTTAGATAAGGGGTAATATCAAAATGAAAGGAATTATATCCGTAGGGCCAATAGCCTACTTTCTCTCCGTTCAAATATACTTGAGCATGACTCATGGCTCCATCAAAAATAATGGAGGCCTTTTTTTGTTTGGAATATTCTGGTAATTTGAAATCAAGACGATACCAGCCAACACCCACAAACGGAAGCCCACCGGTACGACCGGCATGTTCCATTGCTTGTTTCTGACCATCTTGAGTAATGGCCATTTCTTGCAAATCATTTTGCCAACTGAATGGACCATATATTGCCCAGTCGTGAGGAATTCGGACTGTTTGCCACTTACTGTCATCAAAATTCACATTGGAAGCTTGCGGATTATCTTCTCTCGAAAATCTCCAACCCTCTTGTAACGTAATCTCGGCGCGCCCTTGAGCATTCACTATCAATCCCAGCACCATAAAAATCGTTATCAATAACGTAGTAAATTTATTCATTTTTTAATTTATTTGAGCTTAAACAAAGTAAATACTTTTTGGTAACTATTGCAACTCACAATGCTCATTTTTAAGTTTAATAACAAAAAAAGAGCAATGTTTTACATTGCTCTTTTTAATATATATAAGATATTTTAACTAAATGCACAATTTGGTTGAGTAACTACTTTAAAGAAATCGTTTCCTTTATCATCTACAAGGATGAATGCAGGGAAATCTTCTACTTCTATTTTCCAAATGGCTTCCATTCCCAACTCGGGATATTCAAGACACTCAAGTTTTTTAATGCTGTTCTGAGCTAATATGGCTGCAGGACCACCAATACTTCCTAAATAAAATCCTCCGTATTTCTTGCAGGCATCGGTAACTTGCTGACTGCGATTACCCTTCGCCAACATAATTAAACTGCCGCCATGTGATTGGAACAGATCTACATACGAATCCATTCGCCCGGCTGTGGTTGGACCCATTGAACCGGAAGCATAACCGACGGGTGTTTTGGCAGGACCGGCATAGTAAATGGGGTGATCTTTAATATATTGAGGCAGATCTTCTCCTCTGTCAAGACGTTCTTTCAGTTTTGCATGAGCGATATCACGACCTACAACAATAGTTCCGCTCAGCGATAGACGGGTGGAAACGGGATATTTGCTCAACTCCTCCAATATTTCATTCATTGGACGATTCAAATCAATTTTCACTCCACCGCCTTCTCCTTGACTGCGACATTCTTCGGGAATCAAACGACCTGGATTATCTTCCAATTTTTCAATCCAGATACCTTCTTTATTAATCTTTGCTTTGATATTGCGGTCGGCCGAACAAGAAACTCCCATTCCAACTGGACACGAAGCTCCGTGACGAGGCATACGAATTACACGAATATCGTGTGTAAAATATTTTCCCCCAAACTGTGCGCCAAGACCTAATTCTTCGGAGGCTTTTTTCAGTTTTTCTTCCAATTCCAAATCACGGAAAGCATGACCGTATTCATTGCCTTCGGTTGGTATATTATCGTAATATTTAGCAGATGCTAATTTCACCGTTTTTAGGTTTGTCTCTGCAGATGTACCACCAATAACAAACGCAATGTGATATGGGGGACAAGCAGCTGTACCCAGCGTTTTCATTTTCTCAATTAGGAAATTCTCCAGTTTCCCGGGTGCAAGTAATGCCTTGGTTTCCTGATAGAGGTAAGTCTTATTGGCTGAACCTCCGCCTTTTGCAATGCAAAGGAAATTGTATTCATTTCCTTCAACAGCATATAAATCTATTTGAGCTGGCAAATTGCAACCGGTATTCACTTCATCATACATGTTTAACGGAGCGTTTTGTGAATAACGCAAGTTTTCATTAACGAATGTGTTATAAACGCCGTGAGAAAGCGATTCTTCATCATTGCCGCTAGTCCATACTTTTTGACCTTTTTTACCTACAATGATTGCAGTACCTGTATCCTGACAGAAAGGCAGCACTCCTTTAGCCGAAATTTCGGCATTACGAAGAAATGTTAGTGCAACATATTTATCGTTTTCACTTGATTCGGGATCTTGTAAAATTTTCGCAACCTGTTCCTGATGCTCAGGACGCAAAAGAAATTCTACATCACGAAAAGCATGCTGTGCTAAAAGCGTAAGCGCTTCAGGCTGAACTTTTAATACTTCTTCTCCTTCGAATTCAGAAACAGAAACATAATCTTTTGATAACAGATAATATTCTGTGTTATCTTTTGACACCTTAGGAAATGGTTCCTGATACTTAAATGGTTTTGTAGCCATAAATATTATTATTTTAAGTGTTGTTGAATACTGTATGCAAAAATACAAAGAATTATGCTATTTTTAGCATTCATAAAAATTTCCATTTATCTTAACTTTATTTATCATTATTTTTTCTTCATCTGATAATCTTCATGCTCTCACCCTCCTCTCACTATGGTCTCACTATGGTCTCACAAAACTTCGTCGTAACTCCATCGCGATTCCGATGCTCCTCTCACCATGCTCTCACTAAAATATCAACGGGCTTTCTAACATATAAACATAAACAATCTTCTGAACAAAAAGATTATTCAATAATTAATCACTGATCTAATGGAGAATTTCATATTTTTATGGTCAAATAATAGGCAAATTCTCTAATTCAGCGTAAATTTGTATCTTAATTTCACACAGACTCACAAATGACAGATCAGATTAAGCACGAATGCGGGGTCGCAATGATCCGCTTATTGAAACCTCTCGATTATTATTATAAGAAATATGAAACATGGCGATACGGACTGGATAAGTTATATCTGCTGATGGAAAAACAACATAATCGGGGACAAGAAGGTGCCGGATTGGCAGCTGTAAAACTGGAAGCCGCACAAGGTAAGGAATTCATTTTCAGGGAAAGAGCATTAGGGTCTAACGCGATCACTAAAATCTTTAGTGAAGTGAATGCAAAAATAAGAGAGTTCTCTAACGAGGAACTAAATGATGTTAATTTCGTAAAAGAAAATGTGCCTTACGGAGCAGAATTATATTTAGGACATCTAAGATACAGCACTACCGGTAAAAGCGGAGAGCAGTATGTTCATCCATTTTTGAGGAGAAACAACTGGGCATCACGCAGTTTGGCCATGGCGGGTAACTTCAACATGACAAACGTTGATGAAATGTTTAATCAACTGGTTTCTGAAGGACAGCATCCGCGTGACTACGCTGACACCTTTATTATTCTTGAATCTCTGGGACATTATCTGGACAGGGAGGTTCAATATCAATATGATCACATCGACAAAGAAGGGAAAACCGGAAATGAAATAAGTATGCTGGTTGAGAAAAATCTGGATATTCCTTTTCTATTAAAACGGGCAAGTAAGATTTGGGATGGAGGTTACACCATTTGTGGTTTAATTGGTTGTGGAGATGCGTTTGTGATGCGTGACCCGTGGGGAATTCGTCCGGCTTTTTATTATCATGATGATGAAATAGTTGTGGTTGCATCTGAACGTCCTGTCATACAAACGGCTTTTAACTTGAAAAAGGATGATATCCACGAAATCGGTCCAGGACAGGCATTGATTGTAAAGAAGGACGGTCGATTCAGCTTGGATCAAATTATCGCTCCTAAAGAAAAAATTACGCCTTGTTCTTTTGAGAGAATCTATTTCTCACGAGGATCGGACTTTGATATTTATAGAGAACGAAAGAAACTTGGCGAACAGTTAGTGCCTAAGATAGTGAAGGCTATTGACGATGATATGGAAAACACAATCTTCTCTTTTATTCCAAACACAGCTGAAGTTGCTTATATGGGTATGATTGAGGGACTGGAAAGCCACTTCAACAAAGAGAAATCGAAGTATATTACTGATAATGCTGGTCAACTTTCGCAACAAGAAATTGAGACACTCCTCAAAAAACGGGTGCGCTCTGAAAAGGTGGCTATCAAAGATATAAAACTCCGCACATTTATTGCAGAAGGCAATACCAGAAACGATTTAGCTGCTCACGTGTATGATGTTACTTATGGTTCGTTACGCCGGGGCATTGATAATTTGGTGATTATTGACGACAGTATTGTTAGGGGAACTACTCTAAAGCAAAGTATTATCAAAATACTTGATCGACTTGAGCCGAAAAAGATTGTTATCGTTTCTTCTTCTCCACAAATCAGATACCCGGATTGCTATGGCATTGATATGTCGAAAATGAGCGAATTTATCGCTTTTAGAGCGGCAATTGAATTACTGAAAGACAGGGACATGGAATATGTGATTGAAGATGTGTACAATAAATCGGTGGCACAAAGAAAAAAGAAAAAAGAAGAGATTGTCAATTATGTGAAAGAGATTTATGCTCCTTTTACTGATGAAGAGATATCTGACAAGATGGTTGAAATGCTGACTGACGAAAGTATTCATGCTAAAGTGAAGATTGTTTTCCAGACTATTGAGGATTTACATGTTGCTTGCCCAAATAATGCAGGCGACTGGTATTTCTCGG
The DNA here is from genome assembly GCA_041672395.1 of Dysgonamonadaceae bacterium. Classification (GTDB taxonomy): domain Bacteria; phylum Bacteroidota; class Bacteroidia; order Bacteroidales; family Dysgonomonadaceae; genus UBA5287. The sequence goes on from JBAYZS010000012.1 coordinate 47,903, forward strand.
GCGACTATCCCACTCCCGGTGGTAACCGCATGGTTAACAATGCTTTTATCAAATATATTCAGGGAAATGAAAGTCAATCTTATCAATTAAAACTTAATTTTTAATGATTGAACGCATAATAATTCTTGAGGGTATTGATCCGGTAATATTCTTTGGCATCAACAACAATAACATTCAGTTGTTAAAGACTTTGTTCCCAAAATTACGCATTGTTGCTCGTGGAAATGTCATAAAAGTGGTTGGAGAAGAGGATGAGTTGAAGTCTTTTGAGGAAAATGTTCGTGAGCTGGAGAAGTTCAGCATCGAAATGAATGTGCTGAAAGAGGAGGATATTCTGGATATTGTTAAAGGAAAAGCACCTCATATATCGAATCAGGATAATCTGATTATTCATGGCATGAACGGACGACCGATTGTTGCTCGTACAGCTAATCAGATGAAGCTGGTGGAGGCGTTTGATAAAAATGATTTGGTTTTTGCAATTGGACCTGCCGGTTCAGGGAAGACTTACACAGCTATCGCACTGGCTGTTAGGGCTCTAAAATCAAAGCAGGTTAAAAAGATTATCTTGAGTCGCCCGGCGGTTGAAGCTGGTGAGAAACTTGGGTTCTTGCCCGGTGATATGAAGGAAAAGATCGATCCTTATTTGCAACCGCTTTATGATGCATTGGAAGATATGCTCCCACCGCTAAAACTAAAGGACTATATGGATAATAATATTATTCAGATTGCTCCACTTGCATTTATGAGAGGGCGGACTTTGAACGATGCGGTTATTATTCTAGACGAAGCTCAGAATACAACCCGTCCGCAAATCAAAATGTTCCTTACTCGGTTGGGCATTAATGGCAAGATGATTGTTACGGGCGATATCACGCAAATCGATTTACCTCATTCACAGCAATCGGGCTTAATTCATGCCATGAATGTTTTGCGGAATATTAAAGGTATCGGGAAAGTTGAGTTCAACAAAAAGGATATTGTACGCCACAAACTGGTTCAACATATTGTGGATGCTTACGAGAAAAGTGAAGAGAAAGAGCTACACTTCAAAGAAGAAAGAAAAGAACAGGTATAAATATTATAAATTATGAACAATTCATTAGTAAAAACTAATTATCAATTTCCGGGTCAGACCAATGTTTATCACGGAAAAGTACGCGATGTTTATAGCATTGGCGATGAAACACTGGTGATGATTGCTACAGATCGTATCTCTGCTTTTGATGTGGTTTTACCTGAGGGTATTCCTTACAAAGGACAAGTGTTAAATCAAATCGCTTCGAAATTTTTGGATGCTACTGCTGATATCGTTCCTAATTGGAAAACTGCTTCTCCTGATCCTATGGTTACTGTGGGAAAGAAATGTGATCCTTTTAAAGTGGAAATGGTTATTCGCGGTTATATCACCGGAAGCGCATGGCGTGAATATAAAAATGGAGCTCGCACTTTGTGTGGATTGCCTTTGCCTGAAGGGATGAGAGAGAACCAGAAATTTGTTTCTCCTATGATCACACCTACTACTAAAGCGGATGAAGGTCATGATGAAAACATATCAAAAGAGGAAATAATTGCTCAGCATCTGGTTAGTAAAGAAGATTATGAACAGTTGGAAAAATATACGTATGCTCTTTTTCAACGTGGAACAGAAATGGCTGCTGAAAAGGGATTGATCCTTGTAGATACTAAATATGAGTTCGGCAAAATAGATGGAAAGATTTACTTGATAGATGAAATTCATACTCCTGATTCTTCTCGCTATTTTTATCGTGAAGGGTATCAGGAACTTTTCGATAAGGGGGAAGAGCAGAAACAACTTTCTAAAGAATTTGTTAGAAAATGGCTGATGGAAAACGGCTTCCAAGGAAAAGCAGGTCAACAAGTTCCGGTTATGACAGAGGAATATTGCAACAGCGTATCTGAAAGATACATCGAATTGTTTGAAACTATTACGGGTGAGAAGTTTGTAAAGGCCAATGCACAGGACTTGGAAGCGCGCATTGAAAAGAACGTAAACAGTTATCTTACTGGTAAATAATTCATCTTACTAACTAACAAATTATGAATTATAAAGTAGAAGATCTACATCCTTACAATTCAGACCAATCAAAGACTAAACAGATTGAGGTGATGTTTGATGAGATTGCTCCTATTTATGATAAAATGAACGGTATTCTTTCTCTTGGAATTGACAACTATTGGAGAAGAGAGGCAATCAATGTATTAAAACTTTACCCACATCAACATATTCTTGACGTTGCATCTGGTACTGGCGATTTTGCTATTTTGGCGGAGAAATCTCTTCATCCTGAGAAAGTTACAGGTATCGATATTTCCGATGGCATGATGGAAATCGGCAAAAGAAAAGCGCTGAAAGCTGGTTTGCAAAATAAGATATCTTTTCAACATGAAGATTGCGCGGATTTGTCTTTTGATGATAATTCTTTTGATGCTGTAACAGTGGCTTTTGGTGTACGCAACTTCGAAGATATCGACAAGAGTTTCGCTGAAGTTATTCGTGTGCTGAAACCGGGGGGTGTATTTCTGTTTTTAGAACTCTCTACTCCCGAAAAGGCTCCTATCAAACAATTATATAGTTGGTATTCTGAAAATGTAATGCCGGTTATGTCTAACTTATTTGCAACGGAACAATCAGCATATGATTATCTACCAAAATCAGTGCAAGCGTTTCCTCAAGGTCGACAAATGATGATGATTCTAAAGGAAAACGGTTTCAGAAATATTCGTCTTCGACGTTTAACACTTGGAATCTGTACATTATATATTGCTGAAAAATAGAGAATGGATACATATGGACTAATTGGATTCCCTTTAACACACTCTTTCTCAGCTAAATACTTTGCTGAAAAATTTAATCGTGAGGGCATCAATGCTGAGTATTTGAATTTCGAGATTGAAGATATTCTCGAAATTCGACATGTGATATTGTTCAATCAGCACTTAAAAGGACTAAACGTGACAATCCCTCATAAGGAAAAAGTTATCCCTTTTCTAAACAATATTTCGGATGAGGCAAAAGCTATCGGTGCAGTAAATGTGATAAAAGTAGATCGCAAACCTAACGATATGTATTTTTATAACCTAACAGGTTATAATACAGATTATGTGGGTTTTAAAGAATCTATCTGTCCGCTTATTAATTTCCAACAACAAAAGAAAGCGCTCATTTTAGGTACGGGTGGCGCATCTAAAGCAGTGAAACAGGCTCTTACAGATTTAGATATAGAGTCTTTGTTTGTTTCCAGAACTCCCCGTGATGGGGTTATGACTTATAAAGATTTGACTAAAGAGGTTATAAACCAGTATTTGATTATCGTAAACACCTCACCGGTAGGCACTTTCCCTAAAACAGATACATACCCGGATATTCCATATTTACATCTAACTCCAAATCATTTATTATTTGATTTAGTGTATAATCCTGTAGAAACACTCTTTTTGAAAAAGGGCAAAGAAAGAGGTGCAACAGTTAAAAATGGAGAAGAAATGCTTCATTTGCAAGCGGAAGCAGCCTGGAAGATTTGGAATACTTAATAGAAACAATATGAAACTTGAGTTACAAAGGAGAATTAATAAGGTTAAGGAAGCAATTGTATCAGCAGATGCAGATGCATGTTTAATAACAACATCGGTTAATCAATTTTACTTATGTGGTTTTATTTTCGATGGCTATTTATTAATTCTTCCGGATAAAGAACCTATACTTTTTGTCAAAAAACCAAATAATTTAACCGGGGAAAGAATAGAAAACATTCGCAAACCGGAACAGATTTCTGACTTCTTCGATAAATATAAACTAACTAAACTAAATCGAATACTAGTTGAGATAGATGTAATTCCATATTCTTCGACAATCAGATTGCAAGAGGCTTTGGAAAATCCAGAATTAGTCAATGTTTCACAAATTATGCGCTCAATCAGAAGTATCAAATCGGAATTTGAACTTCAGCAAATCCGTGAAAATGCAGAAATCCACTCAAAAGTTTATAAACAAATTCCATATATCTACCATAAAGGAATGACGGATATCACATTCCAAATAGAGTTGGAGCGTTTGATGAGATTGAATGGGTCACTTGGAATTTTTCGATCATTTGGTGAAAAAATGGACATTTATATGGGCAGCATTCTATCCGGAGATAATGCACAAACCGCTTCACCATTTGATTACGCATTAGGTGGTAAAGGTTTAAATCCTATTCTCCCACTTGGAGCTAATGGTTCTACACTAAAAGAAGGCACTACTTTGATGGTAGATATGGCAGGAAATTATCGCCCATGGATGGATGATATGACTCGTACTTTTGCAGTTGGTAATTCTGTTCCTGATATCGCTTATAAAGCACATCAGATCTCAATTGACATTCACAATCAAGTTATTGAATCAACAAAAGCAGGAACTGCATGTGCGGATCTGTACAACCTGACAATAGATATTGTTAAAAGCAATGATCTTGAACCTTATTTCATGGGAACAACTCAGCAAGCTAAATTTATTGGCCATGGCGTTGGGTTAGAGATTAATGAACCACCGGTACTTTCCTCAAGATCTAATGATATTTTACAAGAATATATGGTAATCGCTGTGGAACCTAAGTTTGTTTTACCTTCTATCGGTTCTGTTGGAATTGAAAACACATATATTATTACGAATCATGGAATTGAAAAAGTAACTCTTTGTGAGGAATCAATGTTAACGTTATGAAATCACCCTTTAAAGAATAATTTTATATTCGCAAAAAGGATAGATTAATCAATAATAACTTACTAATTATTTAACATCACCTTATAATGAATACAATTGTTTGATCAGTCCAGTTTAGCCATCTAATTCATGGTTCATTGATGTTAACAAAGTGACCTATGAATTTATTATCTTTACTTATTGTTTTCTATATTTAATTTTTAATGTTCGAATGAAAATTAAATGTTTTAATAGAAAAATAGATCATCTACATTTCTTATTATCCAATTGTTGAAAATATGCTGTTATTATTGTAAATTGCTAATTGGACTTATAGTGGCTTTATATTTTATTCCTTATCTGATTGACATTCAACACTGAAGAAGTAATTAACAATTAACTTACTTTCTAACAGTTTCCATTTTATACTATATTTTTTTATTGCATGATATAATGAGTATTTAACAAATTAATTCAATTTACAATATTCATTAAAGTAAGTGGTAATGAATTTGTACATAAAAAAGAAGCCCTCAGTTTATAAAACTGAAGGCTTCGATAAGAGGGCGGTTACCTACTCTCCCACATTGTTGTGCAGTA
>JBAYZS010000013.1:0-53074 GCA_041672395.1 Dysgonamonadaceae bacterium
CGAAAAAGGAAAATGGATTCTACTGCCTGCAAGTGCAAGAAAAAACTATCAGAAGCTGCTCGAAAAACAACAGCTAATGTCAACCCTTTCTGATAACTCAGAGTTTAATAATATTGTAGAAGGACAGGGAACAAAAGCTGTAATTGCTTTCGGCATCGGTTACAACTATGTGATGGAAGTCGTTACTGCTTATAATCTTGATATTCCTGTACTTAAAGTCTCGCAATACCCCTTGCCTGAAAAGTTGATAAAAGAATTCTGTGAGAAATATTCTTATATCTTAATTGTTGAAGAAGGGTATCCTGTATATGAGGAATTATTGAAAGGTTATTTTGGAAATGACAAATTTAGTGGGCGACTGGAAGGAGCCTTGCCCCGTACAGGTGAACTTTCACCCAATGTGTTGGCCAAAGCCTTAAATGTAGAAACAGATGATAAACGGGTTGTACCTGAGATAGTTGTTGGAAGACCACCAATGTTGTGCCAGGGTTGCAGTCACCGTGATTTATTCGATGCAATCAACCTTGTAATGAAGGATTATTCACAAAAACAGATATTTGGTGATATAGGTTGTTATACATTGGGTGCTCTTCCTCCTTACAGTACCATAAGTACTTGTGTAGATATGGGAGCATCTATAACAATGGCAAAAGGAGCTGCTGATGCAGGAATGCGCCCGGCTGTATGTGTGATAGGTGATTCAACCTTCACTCATTCAGGAATGACTGGCTTGTTGGATGCGGTAAACGACCATTCACCAATCACCATCATCATCTCTGATAATGAAACAACCGGAATGACAGGTGGACAAGATTCAGCTGGAACAGGTAAATATTTTGAAATATGTAAAGGACTCGGTGTTGAAGAAGAACATATTCGATTGATGGTCCCGTTAAAAAAGAACCTTGAAGAAAATATAGCTTTGCTGAAAGCTGAGTTCGATTATGAAGGTGTCTCTGTGATAATCTCTCAGCGAGAATGTATTCAAACATTAGGAAAAAAGAGAAAGATTTAATTCTATTAATCTAAATATAAATGCAAAAAAATATCATTATTGCCGGTGTTGGTGGTCAAGGTATTCTTACCATTGCTTCGATCATAGATTTGGCGGCAATGAACATCGGACTAAATGTGAAACAGGCTGAAGTGCACGGCATGAGTCAGAGGGGTGGTGCAGTGGAATCGCACTTGCGGATCTCTTCAGATGTGATTTATTCCGATCTTATCCCTTTGGGCAGAGCCGATCTAATCCTTTCTATTGAACCGATGGAATCGTTACGCTACCTGCCGTTTCTATCGCCCGAAGGAGTTATTGTTACATCAACAGAACCTCACGAAAATATTGATAACTATCCCGATGTTAGCGAACTGCTAAATGTCATTAGACAATCGGCATCAAGTTGCTTGGTGGACGCAAAATCCATAGCCAAAGAAGTTGGGAGTCCAAAAACATTTAACATTGCCATGTTGGGAGCGGCATCACCTTATCTTGGTATTGATACTGAAGAAGTTGAAAAGGCGATTGAGATGTTTTTTGCAAAAAAAGGAGAAACTATTGTAAAGATGAATATGAAAGCATTTAGACTCGGAAAAGAATATGCATCAAAATAAAAAGATCTGGAACCCTGAAAGAGAGTGTGCCGACAGGCAACAGCTGATTGAATTGCAAAGTAAACAGCTGACAGGAATGGTGAAGCGAATGTATGATAATGTACCGTTTTATCGAAATAAACTGAAAGAGATTGGTCTTGAGCCAGGTGATATAAAAAGTGTAGATCAATTAAAAGATCTTCCTTTTACAACAAAAACCGATTTACGAGACAACTATCCATTTGGACTGTTTACCGTACCACAAAGTGAAGTAGTGCGAATCCATGCGTCAAGTGGAACAACCGGAAAACCTACTGTTGTTGGTTACACAAACCAGGATATTGATGTTTGGGCCGAGGTTGTAGCGCGTAGTCTCACAATGGCGGGAATCCATAGCGGTGATACCATACAAATAGCTTATGGATATGGTCCTTTTACCGGGGGACTGGGATTACACTATGGTGCTGAAAAGGTTGGCGCCACAGTGATACCAATTTCTACGGGGAATACGAAAAAGCAACTGCAATTTATGACCGATTTCAAAGCGACTGCTCTGGCTTGTACTCCTTCTTATGCTGCTCATTTGGGTGAGAGTATCCTAAAAGAGGGAATATCTCCAGAAGATGTGAAACTGCGAATAGGGGTGTTTGGAGCGGAACCGTGGACTAAAGAACTACGGAATCAAATCGAAAAGTTGTTGAATATCAAAGCATATGATATTTATGGTTTGAGTGAAGTAATTGGACCGGGCGTATCAATGGAATGCGAGTGTCAATGCGGAAATCATGTGTTTGAGGATCATTTTATTCCGGAGATCATTGATCCGGAAACATTGGAAGTTTTACCCGATGGCCAGCAAGGGGAGTTGGTTTTCACAACGGTTAGTAAGATGGCTATGCCACTTTTGAGATATCGTACGCGAGACTTGACTAGATTGCACAGAGAAAAGTGCGACTGCGGACGAACATTGGTTAGAATGGACAAATGTTTGGGTCGCACCGATGATATGTTGATTATTCGTGGAGTAAATGTTTTCCCATCGCAAGTGGAGTCGGTATTGATGGATATGACAGAAACAACGCCTCACTATCAGTTGATTATCAGACGCGAAAACAACTTGGATATACTGGAAATTCTTGTTGAAATTGATGAGAAGAACTGGTCGGACAGTATTCGTGAACTTGAGGGCATTCGCAGGCAGATTGATCAAAACATAAAGAGTTTATTGGGAATCAGTGCAAAAATTAGATTGGTGGAACCGAACACTATAGAGCGATCCGAGGGGAAAGCAAAACGAATAATTGATTATAGAAATTGCTGATAAAGAGTACTTTCACAATTATATTTAGTAATCTGGATAAAAAATATTAGTTATGCATATTCAACAACTTTCTGTTTTTCTCGAAGATAAGTCGGGACGATTAACTGAACTGACCCGAATTCTGGCGGAGAATGATGTGAACATTACCGCATTAAGTGTTGCGGAAACAGCCGATTACGGAATTGTTCGTATGGTGGTAGGGCGACCGGAACTGGCAAAAAAAGCGCTTGAGAAGGCCGGATTTTCAATCGGACTAACAGATGTGGTCTGTGTTAGCATTCCAGACAGACCGGGATCTCTGTATCATATCTTGGAAATTCTTACAGAAGAAAAGATTAATATCGATTATATGTATGCTTTCTCTAACAACGATGTTGCATTGGCAGTAATTCGTGCAACAAATATGCAGCAGGTAACAGAAGTTTTACAAAGGAATCGGATGGAGCTGCTATCTAAGAGTGATCTTTATCAATTGTAGAAAGATCATAGTTCTATTTTAATTTCTTGATTTTTAATTTCTAAATAATACAAATGACTAGATTTTCAAGCAGTGTATCAGAACTTCGTTCTTCAGAGATTCGTGATCTGATGAGTCTGGCAACAGCTGTCGATATGATTTCTTTTGCAGGTGGTATGCCTGGCAATGAACTGTTTCCGCTCGATACAATTGATAATATTCTCGATTCTTTGACGGACAAGGAAAAACAAGTTGCGATGCAATATGGGCCTACTACCGGTCTTCCGACATTACTGGAGTCTTTATCGAATTGGTTGGAAAAGAAGGGTTTGCCTGTAAAGACGAACAAGTTGATTTTGACTACGGGTTCACTGCAGGCAATTCATATTCTTGCGAAAGCATTCTTAGATCCTAAAGATACTGTTTTGGTAGAGACTCCCAGCTTTATTGGCGCATTGTCAGCTTTTCGAGCATATCAGGCTAATTTAATCACTGTTCCATTGAACGGAGATGGTATGGATATCAATCAACTGAAAATGAGGCTGGAAACCACTTCACCAAAACCAAAGTTTCTTTACTACTCGCCCAATTTTCACAATCCGGCAGGAATCATTTATTCTCAAGAAGTGAAACAGCAAATGATAGAATTACTTAAAGATCAGGAGATTCCTATCATTGAAGATGATGTTTACAGCGACCTCTATTTTTATGAAGAAGATGTACCTAAGATGCAACTTATCAAATCTATGGACCCCCAAGGCATTGATGTATGCTATACCGGTTCTTTCTCTAAAATATTAGGACCGGGACTTAGATTGGGTTGGATGTTAGTTCCAGAATCCATTTACCGGAAATGCGAACTTATTAAACAATCGATAGATGCTTGTTCTCCAAGCATTTCGCAGGTAATTGCAGACAAGTTTATTCGGGAGGGGCACATTGACATTTATATTGCTCGTGTTAGAGAAGAATACAAAAAAAGAGGATTGGCAATGATTGAAATGCTAACAGAACATCTTCCCGAATATGTGACATTCGAAAAACCAAGAGGTGGTTTTTATAGCTGGTTAAAGTTGCCTGATGGGTGTGATGCAACCAAAATTCTTAAAATAGCAATCGATAAAGGAGTAGTTTTTGTATCTGGTAAAACTTTCGATCCTGATGGAATCAGAAATGATTATATGCGTGTATCTTTTTGCAATACCAACGTAGAAACAATTCGACGTGGTATTCCAATTTTAGCTGAAGCAATTCGTGAAGTTTGTGAAAATTGAGTATATTTCGCAAAAAATATCAAATACTATATGAAATCAATATCACTCAAAAAGTTCATGTATTTGTCCATAGCTGCAGCTGTGACAACTATCTTACTGAAATTCTATGCATATTATTTAACAGGTTCAATGGGCTTGTTTTCAGATGCTTTGGAATCTTGTGTGAATCTAATTGCTGCTGTAATTGCTCTTGTTATACTGAATATTTCTGAAAAACCGGCTGACAAGGGGCATGAATTTGGTCACTCAAAGGCAGAATACTTTTCCAGTGCCATTGAAGGTGGACTAATTATGATTGCTGCATTTAGTATAATCTGGGCATCAATACCAAAACTTATCAACCCTACACAAATCGAAAATGTGGGTATTGGTTTGCTTTTTTCAGTTTTTGCGTCTTCTGTGAATCTTGCAGTTGGACTAATTCTTATTCGCAACGGAAAGAAAAACAGATCTTTACTGCTGGAAGCTGATGGTAGACATTTATTGACGGATGTATGGACAACCGTTGGTGTAATTATTGGTGTCGCATTGGTAAAATTAACTGGTTGGCTGATTTTAGACCCAATTATTGCAATCTTTGTGGCAGTTAATATTGTTTTAACCGGTTTTCAACTAATAAACAGATCTGCAAATGGTCTAATGGATGCAGCTATACCTGATAATGAAATCAAGAAAATTACAGATTATCTCGATAGTCTTAAAACTAAAGATGTTGAATATCATTCATTTATGTCTCGTCAGGCAGGGCAACGCAAATTCATTTCTTTCCATCTGCTTGTTCCCGACGAATGGTCGGTTAAGAAAGGACATGATTTGGCTGAACAGATTGAACAAACGGTTGAAAATATGTTTGGTGATGAACTAGTAAATGTGATTACTCACCTTGAACCAAAAAGAGACCCTGCATCGTTGAATGATTTAAATATAGATAGATGCAAGCGTGAAGAGGAAGTGTTATAACATCAAGTTATTGCACATTTGAGTGACGAGTACAAGAATAGTAATGATTTGACAATAAACAAGTAATATATTAATCTTATAAATAAATATTTTTCAACAATGAACAAACTAAAATCAATTGTACTATTAAGTATTTTAATGCTGGGATTTAGTTTTGAAATAGATGCTCAAGATTGGGCAAACCTAAATCGTTTCAGAGAAAGCAATGCAAAATTGGGTAATGCCAGAACTTGCGATCAGCGCGTAGTATTTATGGGAAATTCCATTACAGAGGGATGGATAAATACTGTTCCAGAATTCTTTGCACCTGATAAACAATATATTAATAGAGGAATTAGCGGACAAACAACGCCTCAAATGTTGTTGCGTTTTCGTCAAGATGTTATAGACCTTTATCCCAAAGTTGTAGTTATACTTGCTGGAATAAACGATATAGCTGGTAACACAGGACCTTCAACACTTGAAATGATTGAAGATAATATTCAATCCATGACCGAATTGGCTCAGGCACATGGTATTCAGGTAGTCCTCTGCTCTGTACTTCCTGCTTATGATTTCCCTTGGAGTACCGGAAAAGAACCTGCCGGAAAAGTGATTGAACTTAACAAACGCATCAAGGAATATGCCAACACGCACGGTGCAGTTTATTGTGATTTTCATTCTGCTTTGGCCGACGAGAAAAATGGCTTGCCCCAAAATCTATCGGGTGATGGTGTGCATCCAAATAAAGATGGATATGCAATTATGCAGCCTATTGTTGATCAGGCTATTGCCAGAGCAATGCTCATGTGGAAAGGATTTAAATAAAAACAAAAAGGCTGGTATTAATCAGCCTTTTTTATTTTTCGTGGTTTGCAAACCTGTTTCTCTTTCTTCACTTTTGCTCCACATTTCTTACACTCAAATCTCTGCTCATCAGTTTCTGTCACGCTTTTATCTTTACAAGCTGTTTTTCCCATATTCTTTTTGTTTAGAAAATAACAACCCACACCTGGAATTGTTTGGTTAAACTTGCTTACTCTATATCTTATCGGATTATGGTAACTATATGCCGATTTGGACTACACTTTAGAGGGGGTCACTTGGTGATTTCCTCTGAGTTTTTTTCAATTATCATAATCAAGAACTGAAAAAACGTATTTGGGCAAATGTTCAAAATAATATATAACTTTGCACAATAAATATTTCAAGGCAACAGTAATGACTAATCAACAGCATAAATTAATAGAAGAGCGCGTACAACAGGCGCTTCACTTTTTTGAGAATGGATATAATTGTTCTCAATCCGTTTTTATGGCCTATTCCGATTTATACGACCTCGATAGCGAGATGGCAGCAAAAATATCCTCTTCGTTTGGAGGGGGCATGGGCAGACTACGTGAAGTGTGTGGTGCTGTAAGTGGAATGTTTATGGTGCTTGGTTTACATTATCCCGCTACAGATGTAAACGATAAAACAACCAAGAATACTAATTATGCAGCAGTACAACGTACAGCCAAAGAATTTCAGAATGAGATGGGTTCTTATATTTGTGCCGATTTATTAAAGACTAAACAACAACCTCAAGAGGCTACTCTTTCAGAACGAAATGCCCGCTATCAAGCACTACGCCCTTGTAATCGTTGTGTAGCAATGGCTGCCGAAATTGTTGGAGGCGAAATTCTTAAATCAATTCATTAAGTAAATATTGAAATAGCAATAATAAGGAACGTCCATTTAATGGTTTTAAAGATAAAGCGAAAGATTTTCTTGATTGTTTACATGTCAACCTTTTTAAAATATGATATCATATTTTGATTTTAATTCTTCTCTTTTTTATAGAACCAACGTTTAGTAAGTTCTGCCGATATAATATACAAGGCCACAATCAGTAGCATCCATCCGTAGAAAGCCAAAGGCAATTTTACGAAGTCAAATGCAACTCCTAATGACGTAAATGGCAATATTAAAACAACTAAGGCAACAATAATAGTGCTGATAGCCAAATATCTGCCGGGCAAACTTTTGAAGAAGGGCAATCGGGTACGTACTACCAAAACAATCATGGATGCCGAGATTACAGATTCAGTAAACCAACCGGTTTGAAACAGAGTTTCATTTGCTTTTAAAAAATAAAGCAATACACCAAAAGTAAGAAAATCAAATATGGAACTTAAAATACCAAAGGTGATCATGAAACGTTTTATAAATCCGATGTCCCATCGATGCGGCTTGTTTATACTTATATCATCAACTCTATCAGAAGAGATAGTAGTTTCCGGAAAATCTGTCATCAAATTTGTCAATAAAATTTGTTTCGGCAATAAAGGAAGAAAAGGAAGGAAAAGCGAAGCGCCTGCCATACTAAACATATTTCCGAAATTAGCACTGGTAGCCATCAGAACATATTTCATGGTATTGGCAAAAGTTCTTCGTCCTTCCGTAATACCTTGTAATAGTACGCGCAAATCATGATCAAATAGTACAATTTCAGCTGCCTCCTTTGCAACATCTACAGCTGTATCTACTGAAATGCCAACATCTGCAGCGTGGATCGCTGACGCATCATTTATCCCATCACCCATAAACCCTACTACATATCCCCCTTTTTTCAGTGACTGAATAATGCGTTCTTTCTGGTTAGGTTCTACTTCTGCAAAAATATGAACAGCAGAAACTTTGTGTATCAAGGCAGAATCATTCATTTTTCCTATTTCCGGTCCTGTAAGTATGACAGGATCTGGAAGTCCTAATTGAAAGCTAAGACTTTTAGCCACTAAAGCATTATCACCGGTAATAATTTTTAAAGATACACCTAACTCATTTAATTTCATTATGGTTTCAGTAACGCCCTCTTTAGGAGGATCAAAAAGGGTAATGAAACCAGAGAAAATCATCTCCTTTTCATCATCTCTCGTAAAATCTTTTGATGCATCGCATTTTTTCCAGGCTAAACCTAAAGTGCGGAATCCTTCTTCGCTAAGTTTTTCATATAGTTTGAGAATTTCATCTTTCTGTTCGGCAATTGGCACAATTTTACTATCATCAGTTTCAACAAATGTACAAACCTCAATAACTTGATTAATGGCTCCTTTTGTAATAGCAATATTTTCAGAATTATTATAAACCTGAATACTTAATCTTTTTCGAATAAAATCATAGGGAACTTCACTTTGTACAGTGTAATCCATAATTCCATCTGGTTTGAAAGCTATAATAGCCTCATCTATCGGGTTTTTAAAACCAAGTTGAAGCGATGCGTTTAGCCAAGCAAAATGCAATACTCGTTCAGAAGTTTTACCGGATACAGATAGCGTATTTTTAACCATAACTTTACCGGATGTAATGGTTCCTGTTTTATCAGAACAAAGGATATTCATACTCCCGAAGTTTTCAATAGCTGAAAGTCGCTTTACTATTACTTTCTTTTTGGCCATGTTGCGTGCTCCGGCAGCCAAGTTCACCGCAATAATAGCGGGCAACAATTGTGGAGTAAGTCCAACAGCTAATGCCAGAGAAAAAAGAAAAGAATCAATGATTGGTTTATGTTGGAAAACATTAATAGCAAAAATCAATACCACCAATATCATTGTAATTTCCATAAGCAAATAGCCAAATTGGCGGATTCCTCTTTCAAAATCGGTTTCGGGTGATTTAAGACGTAGTCTGTCCGATATTTTACCAAATTCAGTTTGCCTTGCTGTTCCTGTCACCATTGCTTTGGCTTTTCCGGAAATTACATGAGATCCCATTAATAGTGAATTAGTTCTATTAGCCAGAGGGGTTTCAAAAGGCAGTTTTCCTGCGTTTTTTTCAACTGGATAAGATTCTCCGGTAAATGCAGCTTCATCTACAAACAATTCTTTCGAATCAATTATAAGGCTGTCACCTGAAATTATATCACCGGCTGCAAGCAATATAATATCACCGGGTACAATATTTTCTGTAGGTAAATCTATTTCCTTTCCATCACGAATTGCCCGACATTTAATTTGCACTATTTTAAGCAGTTGCTCAACAGCATTTGCTGTACCTCTCTCCTGCCAGAAACCAAGTACGCCACTTATTAGAATAATTATGAGTATAATTGTTGCATCCGTAGTATCCTTTAGAACAAAAGATAGGATTGCAGCGATTATTAACAACAGTGTAATAGGGCTTCTGAATTGTGCAAGAAAAAGCAAAAAAGCAGAATTAGTTGATTTTCCCTTAAGACTATTGTAACCAAACTCAACAAGACGTTTGCTTGCCTCATCGGAGTCTAATCCTTCAGACTTCGTTTTGTATTGTTTTAAAGCTTCGGCAATAGTCAAATTCCAGTATGATGGTTTAAGTTTATTTTCCATTTTACTGCCAATTTGTAGTAAGATTTAAATCTACTCTGGAAGCAGATCAGTTAGCTGCTGTTCCAACTCGTTGTAAACTGCATCTGGTTCAGCTCCCAGCGCATCAAAGGTTTTGCTGGCAAAGCTGCGCATTGTTGCTGTCAGTGTAATGTCAAAAATTTCAATGTCTTCTAAATCAAGCCCACGTAATGTATCAACATCTATCTGCGTTATTTCATTCGCGTTTCGTATTATCTTTTGAGCGAATTCCATCATTGCAACTTCAGTGTTATCCAGCCCTGCGTCTTTAAAATTTGTGAGGATCAAACGTAGCTGATTCACGCTAATCCCATTCTTGGTCAAGATAGTGCCGTGAGCGAGAATACAGTATCTGCATTTCAATGCCATTGCAGCAGCCAATGTTACCAATTCATAGCGCCTCAATCGCAGGTTTTTACGAATGCTACCCTGAAAGGCACGCCACGTTTCCAATACCTCAGGACGTAGACTGAAAACCTTGGCATGATTAGGCACGTACCCCATACTCTTACGGTCTCCTTCGTAAATCTCACGAAGTTTGCCCTCAGCCTCCAACTCCGATACGGTTTGAATAAACATGATTTTTTCCATATTAATTTGATTTTAAAACCGTGATGACACAAAAGCAAAACAATTATTTGTCTGTAACAAATTTCTGCTTTTCCTTTTTACAAATCAACTGAATAACCCATTTGCCAGACTGAGCTGATGGTGGAAGACCTCCACCCGGATAAAGCCATTGCCCTGCCATATAAAAGTTCTTAAGCTTGGGAAGTTGCATCTTCAATGATTTCAT
This sequence comes from Dysgonamonadaceae bacterium, assembly GCA_041672395.1. Classification (GTDB taxonomy): domain Bacteria; phylum Bacteroidota; class Bacteroidia; order Bacteroidales; family Dysgonomonadaceae; genus UBA5287. Next base: position 10,742 of record JBAYZS010000013.1, read on the forward strand.
CATGTTATGTTTCGATGGCATAAACCCTTCGTAAGCACCATCCTTTACACCGGTGTACTTCACATCTGTTTTAGGAGTTGCCACATCGGTTACTTCAATGAATTCAGGAATACCGGGATATTCTTTTTCAAGAAATGCAGTTGCATCTTTTGCAATTTGAAGTTTCTCGGCTTGATATGTTGATTCATCCATCTTTTCCCATAGTTCCCAGGGACTCTCAAATCGAAGGGCAATAGTCGTTTTACCTTCGGGTGCCATAGTTGGGTCAAACCAATAATTCATAATCGAATAGCCTTTCTCTAATTTTGTTTTGCCAATCCACTTATCGTTGGATATATGAGTTACATTGGGCGTCTCAGATGGTATTGATTTGTTTATTCCGAATGAAACCTGAACAATAGGCGTAAATAGTTCCCAGTTTTTATAAGCAAAATCAATTTCTTTCGACACATATTTTGCATCTAACATCTTAAATATCGTTGAATACCCATCGGCAGCACTTATCACATAATCAGCCTCAATTTTTGTTCCATCACTTAATAAAACACCTTTTGCAACATTATTCTCAACAATTAATTTCTCTACTTTCTTTTTATACAATAGCCTACCGCCAAGTTTCTCGAATTTCTGCACCATTCGCTGTGCCATAGGATAAGAACCTCCTTTAATATATCCTGCATTTTTCTGATGAAACCAGCCAAGCATAAATATAATAGCCAAGGCCGAGAAATCTCTGTCACCATACATGGCAAAAAAGATGTTTTTAATCTTGTTGCTTTTAAAATTTAGTTTTTCAAAATACTCTCCACAAGTCATTCTTCCATACTTTCGCACCACATTTAACAGTGGAAGCATTTTAGGAAGCATTTTAATATTATCAAATGGATTTCGCAATTCAGGTGCTAATGCAAATGGCTCCATAAGAGTGCTTTTGCGCATATCAGCGCACATCTTTTTAATTGATGTTTTATCTTCGGGAGCCATTTCTATCAAGTATTTTTCCCATTGATCAATATTGGAATAAATGATAAATTCATTTCCTTGTTCATCCAAAATCAGCGAATGTATCTCGTGGTCAATTATTTCAGTATCGTCATTTATAACATTTGTTTCTTTCCATATTTCATTAAAAGCTCCATGAGATGTTCCTACAAGCCAATGCAGACAATAATCAAATCGATATCCTTTCCTGTCCCATGCTGTACATTGTCCACCTGCTACTGTGTGCATTTCAATTATTTCAGTATCAAATCCATTCATTAAAGAGTATATTCCTGCGGATAAACCTGCCACACCACCACCAACTATAACAACTTTTTTACTCATTCTGAAATATGTTAATTTGTTTTGTATTATTGTTCGACTCCTTTTCCTAGTGTTCAGTTACGTTATTCTTATTTTTTATTTTTCCTCTTGTAAAACTTATATCCCCATCTAATCAATAAGACCGCAACTATCACAACCCATAAATAAGTTAAAAGTATAATCAAATGTAAAAACACTTGCCATCCTTCTTTTATAGCGTCCCAAAAATCACCAAAAAATCGTTCTGAATATTTTGTGTTTTCATAAAACGAAATCCTGACAGTGCTATAATTTACTTGATCTGTCAAGTATTTCAATCGTCCTTCAATAGATTCAATATCAGCTCTTAAATCGGTCAATTGTTTTTGAACATCCAATGTCTCTGAAAGAGTTTTCGATTGTTTTAATAAGTCAGTTAATTTTTGCTCAAATTCCTTTTTAATCTTAATCCTTGCTTTTATATCAATAAATTCCTCTGTAACCTCTTTGATTTGCGTCGACTTATTATCAAGTTCCTTAATATTAACATTGGTAAGAATAAAGTTCAGAAGACTGTCAAATCTCTCAACGGGAACTCTAATTGTCAAGTCAAAACCAGTCCTGTTATTGGAGTTGAAAGTGTTCTCCTCCGAAATGTATGCTCCAAATTCTTTTAGTGAATTGTTAATTTGAGAATAGGTCTTCTTATTGTCTTTTGTTCTAAATTTTAGATTTGCTTCTTTAATCAATTTTTGTAAATTCTCATCAAACTTTTCAGTTGTAGACTCATTGGATCTTAATTCATTAGAAACAGTCGATTTATTTGTGGATTTTTCACAACCAATCAACAGGGTTGCAAAAATTAATAACAATAATAATCTTTTCATATGGTTAATCATTTGATTTATTGTCTTTTATAATGAAGCCTTTCACTTGTATATGCTACTCTGTTTTCCATATACATCGCATTTTCTCTTTTTCCTCGTCTTTCTAATGTGTTTATTATTAAGACTGTATAAAGGTAATACGTTTTATTGTATTAATATCTTGTTTCCTAAAATTTGTTCTTTTTCCCCATTCTCAAATTAGTTCAAAAGGTAATATAATTTAGTCTTAATATTTCTGGATACGTTTGGTGGTATGATGTGGAATCAGTATCGGTATTTTTTCCTCAAAAACCGAGCTGGTATCCAAACCCAATGCTTGGACATCATTATTACTTATGTTTCGAATAATATTGTGCAGGGTCATGATGAAACCTTCACCTGCTGGAAGTTTATAATCCACTGTTAATACACGGTCAAGGTTTACAAATAGAAAATTAGAGTTGATGTCATATTTACGCAATGACTCAAACGGACTTTGGAGACTGAAATCTCCCTGAGCCACCATATCTTCAATCACTTGCCGAAAATATAGGTTGATCTTACGTTCTATCTTGAAGCCCAATTTGAAATCAATTTTTATCAACGTGCCTGGAATAATTTGGTGAACTTGGTATTTAAAAGTCTTCGGTCTTTCATCGTCAATAATGTGAAGTAAAAAATATGTATTTGCCCTTTTCGGATGTTTCTGAAAGATGGAATACATAATCTTAGATTCAACCTGCATGGGTTCTGCAGCCTTGCTTATGTAAACCAGATTAGCACTTAAGTATGGAATGCTCCCGTCGTTCTTCAGGTCATTAAACTGATTGATGTAATTTTCAAGATTAGTAAATGATATGTACCGATTTTTGATTTTTCGACCATAATACCAACCATACATTATGGTCACGAAAAATAAGCCCAATAGGATGGTAAACCAACCTCCGTGCATGAATTTATTTAGATTGGCCATAAGGAAAACACCTTCAATACCGAGGTATGTACAGATAAACAAAATCCTAAAAATGTTTTTAAAACCCGACGATGGAAGCCACTGAGATAGCAACAAGGTGGTCATAATCATCGTAATGGTTATAGAAAGTCCATAGGCTGCTTCCATCCTGGACGAACTTCCAAAAAATATCACGACAAAAGAACAAGCAATCCAAAGAAAAAAGTTCACCAAAGGAATATACACTTGACCCTTTATTTCTGAAGGGTATGAAATCTTAAAATGTGGCCAAAAGTTTAGAGAGATAGCTTCACTTACCAAAGTAAATGAACCACTGATTAACGCTTGACTTGCAATAACTGCGGCCGCAGTGGCTATAACGATACCAGGCATCAAGAACCAGTTGGGCATGATAGCGTAGAATGGATTGACATTTCTAGCAATATCAGGGTGATTCAGCGCCCAAGCTCCCTGACCAAAATATGTCAGGATAAGCATGGTTTTGACAAAAATCCAGGATATGCGTATATTTTTAATTCCGCAATGACCCATATCCGAATAAAGTGCTTCGGCTCCTGTTGTGGCTAAAAAAACGGCACCTAGTAACAAAATCCCACTCGGGTATTCTATCAGTAGTTTTATGGCATACATTGGATTGATGGCCAACAGCACGCGGGGCATGGTTACAATCTGCGAAATGCCCAATACGCCTAGCATCACGAACCAAATTAGCATGATAGGTCCAAAAAACTTCCCTATAACATTGGTTCCGAAACGTTGAATGGAGAAAAGAAAAGCTAAAATTATCAATACCATTGGAATCACCGGTACGTTAGGATCAATGATTCTCAACCCTTCTATTGCTGATGTTACAGTAATAGCAGGAGTGATCACGCCGTCAGCCAGTAAAGTGCTTCCACCAATCATGGTCAAGATAATGATAATAGTCGATTTTTTCTTTAAAAGGGCAAAAAGGGCAAATATACCACCTTCACCGTGGTTGTCAGCACGTAAAGTTATAATCACATACTTAACGGTAGTCTGAAGAGTAAGCGTCCAAAATATGCATGAAATTCCCCCAAGTACCAGCAAATCATTAATTACTTTACCTCCGGCAAGAATTGCTTTCATTACATACAAAGGACTAGTGCCGATGTCGCCGTAAACAATACCAAGTGTAACGATAAGCCCGGAAATGGTGATTTTTTGAATAGTGGAACTCTGAACGGAATTACTCATTTAATAACCTTTTTTTCGAAAATAATGAGATAACAAAAAAACTTACAAATGTAATACAATAAAGATAAATGTGTGTTTTTTTTTAATTCAATATCAATCCCCCAAATCCTCCAATCATACGCAGAGGATCGGAGGATTAGAATAATTATTTTTTATTCATCGTAACAATCCAGTATTTTCCATCATCTGTTTGAGTACAAGTAGCTCCCATGTAATCTGCAATTTCTGACCAAATATTTCCACAGTAATTTGAAAGATCTTCTTTTGTGAAATTCCATTTTTCTCCAATAGCTGGCGAACTGAACTTTACTTTAAAACTTGATTCATTTCTTTCCAACACCTCAACATATTTCGACAAGATTTCACAATTCCAGATAAAGCCATTAAATAATCCATCAAATCCTTCGGATTTATCCCATACATTTGCATACATCTTACCCAACATTTTACCGTATTCTGAAGGAGATGTTCCGTTATTCTTGAAATATTCAATGTCACGATACATGGCATACCATCTCTGATTAATTGCTACATCCAGTTTAGCTATAGCTGACATATTACTTATTTGATACTTCTTATCAATATTATCACTAAAGACGAGTGGAAAATTCCAATTGCCGATTTCCTTTTTAATTTTCCAGATATCTTCTTTTCGTTCCAAAAGAAAAAACTCAATATTATCTTTAACCTCGATATTTCCTGACCGATTTTTCGTTGATATGTAACTTGTTGAAACCATCGCAGAGTTAGGTCCCGTAATGTCAGTTAGCATCCACTTCACATCAATTTTCAAACTGATAAGTTCTGGTTTATTCTTATCCATATAAGGCTTCATTGCCTCGAGCTTAGGTATAATCTTACCATTGGGCCAAATTATCTGAGCATCATCTGCATACATATCTGGAATTTTATCCCATTTTAAATCTTCAAATAATTTGAAGTATCCGGTTACAAAATCTTCGGCAGATTTCTTCATATTTTCCTGACTAAACAAAAAAGTCGGAAACATTATTAATAACAAAAATATTTTTTTCATCATGAACGTGCATTTAATAAAAATATAACTGCTGCTCCCGATTGAGGAGCTTTACAAATCTTTTATAGATACAAATGAAAACCACAGAGGAAATGGAGTGGTTTTGAATGACATGACCGAAGTCTGTGTGTGTGGTTAAAAGTACGGACGTTCTATTTATTGATAAACGTTGCCGTAAAAAGAACCGGCGGTTTCATATTTATTCTTACAATTAGAAATTCATCCAAAACATTATAACAATTAATGAAATAATTGGTTTTCAATAAAATAGAAAAAATGCCTGTTGTCAGAGCAAGTCTGAACTATACGGTTTTTTTCTGTTAAATGCCCAAAGCACAATAAATAATATGGCAGTAATTGGAACTACAAAAAGTAAGGAGGGATGTATTACATTAGGATTTATAAAAACTAACACAACAAAAGCAGCCAGTCCAATAATGCCTCCAATTAATTCCCATTTCCATGCAAGTCCAAGCCCTATAAGACCAAATCCCATCGCAGACAATTGTAAAATAGCGTTGCTAGATATAGGTTTTCCGGGATTTTCACCAAAAAATGCTTCGCCGATAAACATAAATAAAAAAAATACGATAATAAGTCCGCTTAGCACCCGTAATATCCAACGAAAAATCTTGATAAATAAAGGTTTCATTTCTTTTTCATCGTTATAACCCAGTATTTTCCATCATCATCCAAAGAACAGTTGGCTCCCATGTGATTAGCAATTTTGGACCATATGGTTCTACTGCAACTAAATAATTCCTTGCTTGTAACATCCCAATTTTTATCAATAACCGGAGATAGAAACTTTACTTTAAATGATGTTTCATTTCTTTCCAGCACTTCAACATAAGTAGACATGATCTGCAGCCCCTTGATAAAATCCGTAGCAAAAGCATTAAATCCTACCGATTGATCCCATGATTTTGCAAATCTTTCACCCATCATACTGCCATATTCAGACGGTGATATTCCTGTTCTCTTAAAATAGTCAATGTCATTACAAATCAAAGACCATCCATGATTTATAGCACTACTGGCTAAATAAATAACTGCAATATTATCGATTTGATACCTCTTGTCGATTTTATCTTTATAGAGGAGAGGAAAATTTTGATGGGGAAACCATTTTTTAATTTGCCACTTGCCATCGTTTTGCTCTAAAAGATAAACTCCAACGTTTTCAGTGACCCTGATATTCCCCGATCGGTTAGTCGTTTCTATGTAGCTCGATGTAACCAACGCTGTGTTTGGTCCCGTAACGTCAGTTAGCATCCACTTCACATCAATATTATCACTGGTCATTTCAATTTTGTTTTTTTCCAATGTAGCATTCATCGATTCAGGCAATGGCAAAACCTTACCATTGAGCCAAACCACCTGAGAATCATCTGCATACATGTTAGGAATTTTATCCCACTTCTTATCTTCAAATAATTTGAAGTATCCGGTTACAAAATCTTCGGCAGATTTCTTCATGTTTTCCTGACTAAATAGAATAGTCGGAAAAATTATTAATAACAAAAATAGCTTTTTCATCTTTTTATTATTAATGGTTGATACTTAGTATTACTCTAATTTATAATTTGAGTAGATATTCACAGACATTTCCAATAAATATTCCAGATACACTTCCTTCTTAAAAGCCTCTTTTTTCCATTCTGGCAACAATCGATCAAGCATCACAGCCTGAAGCATCCCGGAATAATAAAATCTATTCTCACTAGGACGCACTGCAGCACGCTTAACTTCATCTATTTGCTGTTTATAGAAATCAGTATAAGTTTTATAGTTCTTGAATTCCCGTACAGAATCAATTTCTTTTATATTTCTATAATTTTCGTCTTGCCATGCTTTCAATCCAATAGTTAGTTCTGCATATTTAGCCAAACCTTCCAGCCATTCTCTTTTTTGTTCATACTGAATAAATTCAACTGAGAGATTCGACTTTTGTCTACGCACTTTTCGGCTTTCCAAAAATTGATCCACAAACTCAAGTGATGTAGCGTTGTTTTCAGAATAGTACGCTTTCATTAATAGGTCAATCTCTTTTTCCCAACCATCAGCATTTTTAGGTTCATGCCAAGGATAATCCTTCTCCAGATGGGCAACTCTCTCAGCTTCTACAAGCAAATCCGGGACTTTCGCACCCTGAAATGAATGGAAAGATTCGTGTGCCATACCTCCAATATATTTTTCTGCAGATCCCATAAATAAATTCCAGAATATTTTATACGGGAAAATGGCATTCAAAACAGGAGGTAGCTCTTCTCTAAAACCTTTATAAAATGCAATTTCAGCATATTCTTTTGTTTCTATTGTACTTACCCAACGATCTCCAACTTTTACAGTAAAGTTTTCCGGAGTTATCGCAGGATTTGGTAATGGTTGCCTATAATATGTTGCACCCGCAAAATCATCCGAATTCACCATTTCCCATTCTGTTCCAAGGGCTTCATAATTCGGAATTTTAAACCATCCGACAGGAGGATTGGGGTAGCCAATTAAAAATGCATACTTTTCATTGTAAACCATCACGGGGATTAAAGTGTCACCCCAATTTGGCCAGACTTCGTTGCCAATTTTTTGTTGCAAATTCATTTCCTCTGCAATAAACGATTTTTCTTTTGCAGATAAAATCTCAATGGTTTTTGACTTTTTAGGTAATGTAAGATTATATAATGCTGAAACAATCAATAGTCCAACAATAATAAAAATCGCCCATTTAATGACTTTGAAGATACCGCTAAAGATTTTTTTAATTGTTATCATTTCTTTTTTATCGTTACAATCCAATATTTTCCATCATCAGTCTGAGTACAACTGGTTCCCATTATATCTGCAATTTCCGACCAAAAACTTTGACTAAAATTGAATAAATCCTTTCTTGTTACATTCAAATTCTTATTAACCATCGGGGGAAGAAACCTTGCTTTAAGTGTCGTTTCATCTCTTTCAATCACCTCAACTTGAGTAGATAAAACCTGAAAAGCCTTAACTAGACTCAAAGTAGCATCATTAAATCCTTTCGATTGATCCCGAAAAATTGCATACCTTTTACCCATTATTTTGCCATACATAGCCGAAGGTCTTCCCGATTTCTTAAAATCTTCAATATCATAACTTATGTTAGACCATACTAAATCTATAGCTTCTTTTGCTTGAACAATCGATGGCATATTATGCAACACATACTTATCATCAATATTTTCACTAAAGATGAGTGGAAAATCCCAATTCACAACATCCTTTTTTATTTTCCAGACATCACCAATGCGTTCCAAAAGATAAACATTAAAATGATCAAAAACATAGTTGTTTTCCGACTGGTTTGTTGTTGATATAAAGTTTATTGTAACCATTGCCGATTTAGGTCCCGTAACATCAGTCAGCATCATTTTCACATCAATTTTCAGGCCGATGGTCTCTTTATTGATCTTTTCTAAATAACGCTTTATTTCCTTCATCGTATTAATAACCTCACCATTAGGCCAAACAATCTGAGCATCTTCTGCATACATACCTGGAATTGCATCCCACTTTAAATCTTCATGCAATTTGAAGTACTCCTTTATAAAATCTTCAGCTGATTTCTTCATGTTTTCCTGACTAAACAAAAAAGTCGGAAACATTAGTAATAGTAAAAACAACTTTTTCATCATGAGCGTGCGTTTTTATAAATAAATACAACCAATTTATTCAAGAATATTGTCGTAAAAAGCACTAGAGTTTTCAAACGGATTCTTGCAATTAAACATTAAATCATATCAATATAACAATTAACAAAATAATTGGTTTTCAATAAAATAGAAAAATCCCAATCCTCCCAATCCCCCAATAATCAATCTCAAATCCCAACATCCCCATTTCCCCAACATAAAATGTCCTCAATATTTATTTCAACAACGCAAAACAACACAGAATAAAGCAAGCAAAACCTTTCATAGTGCTAGTTTCAAGTATTTTACCTATCTTTACATTATAAATAAAGGTTATCATTTCGAGTTGCAGCTTCCTTGTATCCTCCTTGCATCATGGTTGCACTCATGTTAACAAAACAAACGTTCCAATGGATATAAAATCGACACCGATCACTATCCAAAGAGGCACAAAACCAAATTATTATTAACAACAAATGGCGGGTGAAACAATTAATATGAGCAAATTCGTTTTTACAACTTTTGGATTGATTTCAGGAAAGCATGGTACAGCAGTTGCAATTGTATAGGCTGATGGAGCAAATGTGTTAAGGGTTTATAATCCTCCAACCGACAAAAAATCTCCCAAAGAACTGGAACAGCGTGCCAAGTTCGGGCTTGTCAACGGTGAGCTTGCAAATTTTCGTGAGGTAATAATACAGGGTCATAAAGATAAATATGCCATCAGAACGTTATCTGGATTTATGCTCAGAAACTGGGTGCAGGGTGTCTATCCCTATTTCACAGTCGATTATTCAAAGTTAAACGTGGCTGCAGGTCCTCTCCAGGAGGTGTCTGATGTGGTTGCTACTTCGGAACTTGCCTCTACTATTGGTAATTTAACATGGGATACTACAATCGGATTGTTAGGTATTTCTAGCAGTGAAACGGATAAGCTTAACATCGTGACCTACAACGCAATCACAAAGTTATGTGTGATGGAAGCAGTTGCTGATCGTAAAAAATCATCGGGAAAATCTGGTTGTATTACAATGTCATAACAGTCTGAAAATCAAATCTGTAGATAAAACGCAATACTTCGACGTGTTGATTTATTTCTTCTCAGCATTTTCGACTAAAAGAACATATATAACCAAAAAAAGTATATTTTTGTACTTATTATCAACACTATTCAAAATGGAAAAATTAATCTACTTAATGGCGTTTGTTATGATTTTCAGTTCATGCAGTAATAGGAAAAACACAAATGGAAGCGCACAGGATCAAGATAATCAAACTGAGGGTGCTCCTTTAAAGAAAAAAGGTGATTTGTTTATGCTTGTGGGCACTTATACTGAAGATGCCGGAAGTAAGGGCATTTATGTATATCAGTTTGACTCTAAAAAGGCTCAAACAGATTCTGTAAGTATGGTTGAGGTCAAAAATCCTTCGTTTCTAACAATATCTCCCAACCAAAAGTTTGTCTATTCAGTAAGTGAGAATGGCGATGACGATAGTTTTGCACACTCTTTTTCATTCAATAAAAATACGGGAATACTCACAGCAATAAACTCGCAAAATACCTATGGTGGCAGCCCTTGCTATATTACTACAGATGGATTGGGACAAAATGTGTTGACTGCCAATTATGGTGGTGGGAGCATTTCGGTGTTACCTGTTTCTAACGATGGACAGCTATCGGAAGTGGGCACATTAATCACTTTTTCGGGCAAAGGGGCCGATTCATTGAAAAGACAGAGTGCTTCGCATGTGCACACAGTTAGGTTCTCACCCGATGGAAGATATTTGTTTGCTACAGATTTGGGTGCCGACAAGATTTATAGGTTAAACGTAAACAATACGCCTTTTGAGGGGCAGCCCATTCTTTCTGAATCAGATATAATGGAGTTTGCAACACCTGAAGGTATGGGACCGCGTCATCTGGATTTTCATCCTAACATGGAATATATGTATGTGTTGGGCGAGATTTCGGGCGAAGTGGTAGTGTATGATTATAACGATGGGGATATCACAATGAAGCAAACTATCGCTTCTGATTCTGTGGGAGGGCAGGGTAGTGCGGATATTCATGTTTCTCCCGATGGCAAATTCTTATATTCTTCAAATCGATTAAAGGAAGATGGAATAGCCATTTTCTCAATTGATCAAAAGAATGGAACGCTATCCCGTGCAGGGTATCAACCTACCGGTCGTCATCCACGCAATTTCAGCTTTACGCCCAATGGTAAGTATTTGCTTGTGGCTTGTCGTGATGATAACAAGATACAGGTATTTAAGGTGAATCAGGATACAGGATTGCTCACCAGTACCGAAAAAGATATTCTGCTGAGCAAGCCTGTCTGCATTCAATTCATGAGTATGGAATAGCGTTTGATCTATCCCTTCGCTTCATCTGCAACGTCCATCATCAACCTGTATAGCGCGGTTGATGAAGTGAAGTCTTCTGTTAATTTCGATGATAATTCTTCGGAATATAGTATCGGGTCTGTTAAGGATATTTCTTTGGTGAAATATAAACTCTTGCGTTGAAACCAAGGTTGCATCTCTTCTACCAAATTGTTCTTTAATGGTTTTGCATACATCTCTCCTTCCACAGAAAAGCCTTTGTCCAAAAGGGGTTGCAACATATCCATAAACGATTCGGTGTTAAATTCTATTTCTTCTCTCAAAATATCCATTACTTTGCGTTTAGGCATAAACAACCCCATACCATACTGGCAATGTTCGGCGCTCAGCTCAAAGTAATAACCGGGAATATCGGTCCATTCTTTCGTCGGACGGTTGAAAGAGAGCCACAATCCTTTTTTGTATGGACTTTTGTCTTTACTGAAACGTATGTCGCGGTAAATGCGAGAAACCACTTTATAGGGTCTGAATTCAAATCTTGGATCAATACTGAACATGGCAGGGGTCAACGATTCCACTAACGACTTGAATGGCTGCAGTAGCTCTGTTTCGTATATATTGCGATGTTCTTCAAACCACTCTTTGTAGTTGTTCTCTTTCAGCTCCTTCAAAAACTGAATTGTTTGGGGCGTAAATCCTGTAAATTCTAAGGGTGATTTCATTGAATAATCTGATAAGCGTCAGCTGCTATATAATAGGTTTTTTGAGTGTTTTGCTCTGTTTCGCAGGCTGCACTGTCTGTAACCAAATTCTCAGTTTCATGATGATCGGCTTCTTTGACGATCTCTTCAACCAATATTCCTTGAACTCTGACTTTCTTGTCAACTGCATTTGGATCGAATTTGCCAATGCTGCTGTTTGATTCGGCTCTGATGGTTTTATCGTCAGCGTTGCCTTTTAAAAAGAGTTTCATCCCGCTTTTTTGACATACATGCGTGGCAATGCCTTCAATAACAACTTGTTTACCGGCCAACGCAGAGGCTTGTTCCAACAACTCATCAACCGACAATGTCTTCACATTATTCGTGCATCCCATGAACATAACACTTAACAGAATTACCGATAGGGTAATCACAGATAAAAACGATTTCTTTTGCATATTTATTTGGTTTAGAAGTTTTATACTTCAAAGATATTGTTTTTTTTAATGAATACTTGATTTTGATTATTAATATTGTTTTACTTATGTAGTGCCCATAAATGGGGAATAAATTAATTTATAACAAATGCTTAGTGTAAAATATGTTAAATATCGAGAAACTAATTTTGCGTTTTTAGTTTTCTGATATACCTTTGTGTCGGTAAAAACAGAAAAATGGATATTAAAGAAAAAATCATACTCAAAGCGAGCCAATTATTTCGTGAGAAAGGAATTAAAGGTACATCAATGGATGAATTAGCTTCATCACTTGGCATTTCAAAGCGAACTATTTATGTTAATTTTGAAGATAAAGAACATATTCTCATTCAAATACTTAACTATCAAAGAGAGGTTAGAAATAAAAAGATAGCAGAATATGTCGAAAAATCGGAAAATGTCATCGAGGTATTCCTTAGGTTATTGGAGTTGTTTAATGAGATGCCGGATATTAATCCAAAATTTTATGAAGAAATATATAAAAATTACCCAAACATTTTCAACTCTATAACTGATGTTCTCGAACATGATCAGAAAAATTTAATTGCTTTTTTTAATATGGGAATTGAACAGGGCATGATTCGTAAAGATCTGAATGTTGAAATCTCTGCGTTTATTTTAGGACAAAACAGTTTTAAATATATGATTTATACATTTTTAGATAAACCGGTTTTTCCCCTCAAACAAATAAAATATGCAATGATGACAAATTTCATTAGAGGAATTTCAACTGAAAAAGGTATTCAAATTGTTGATGCTTATTTGGCTCAACATGGTAAAGATAATAAAGATTCAAACTAAATATATTTATGAAAATTAAAAACTACATCATTTCACTTTTATTATTTTGTGGATTCACAGGGTTGATAAACCTGCAGGCACAAAATAATATAGATAGTTTAACACTGCAGGATGGAAAACTTATCCTGAATTTAGAAACAGCTATTGATATTGCCTTAAGCGAAAATCCTTCAATTAAGGTGGCAGATATGGAAATCACCAAAAAAGAGTATGCCAATAAAAGTGCAAAAGGTGCGTTGTTGCCTCAATTGGATTTAATTGGACAATATCAACGGACTATTAAAAGACAAACGGTTTACTTTGATGGGGGATTCGGAATTGGAGGTGATATTGATCCTACAAAATATACTCCTGAAGAACTGAAAATTGCACAGGTTATCGGAAAACTTTTCGCTCCTGATCCTTCTACTTCTTCTTCCAGTGAGGGGGTTCAAATGGGTAGGTTCAATATGTGGACTACCGGTCTGAATGTTAGTTTGCCTCTAATCGTGCCTTCTTTATGGAAAAATATTCAAATGACGGAGGTGGATATCGAGCTTGCTATAGAACAATCAAGGGCTTCAAAGATTAATATGGTAAATCAGGTAACAAAAGCTTTTTACAGTATGCTGTTGGCTCAAGATAGTTATCGGGTTTTTAAAGAAACTTACACTACTGACTCATTGAATCTGGTTAATATTACCAATCGCTTTAAACAGGGGGTTGTTGCTGAATATGATGTAATTACAGCTGATGTGAGGATGAAGAGTCTGATACCAACCATTCTTCAATCGGAAAACATGATGAAGATTGCCGAAATTCAACTTAAAATGTTGATGGGAATCGATTCTGAAGTGCCTCTGAAAATTGAAGGGGCACTTACTGATTACGAAGAGGATATCTTTAATACGCTTATTCCGGCAGATACTTCGCTGATGAATAATAGCGACCTCAAACAGTTTGATCTGGGGACCCAGCAGGCTAAAAATGTTGTCGAACTACAGAAATCGCAGTTTTATCCGGTTCTCACAAGTAGTTTCAACTATTCGTACATGAGCCAAAATAACGATTTCAAGTTTAAAGATTATCGATGGGACCCTTATTCAGTGGTCGGAATAACATTGTCTATTCCTTTGTTCAATGGTGGACAAAGATATCATAATCTAAAACAATCGCAGATTCAAGTTAATCAGCTCCAAGAACAACGTAAGGATGTTGAACGGGGACTAAAACTTCAAATCAAGAATAGTATGGATTTGATAAACAAAAATATTGAACAAATTATCGCTACACAATCTTCAATCAAACAAGCGCAAAAGGGTTATGAAATTACTGTTAAACGCTATGAAACAGGATTGGGTACAATAGTTGATGTAAATTCTGCTGCACTGGCTGTCACAAATGCTCAACTGCAATACAGAAATGCAATCTATGATTATCTGGCTGCTAAAACGGACCTGGAAAAAGTATTGGGATATTCTGTAAATCCTTTTGGAGTTGAAACAAACAAATAATTGAATTAAATAAAAATCACATAATATGAAAATGTATAATCTGGTAAAATTTACCCCTTTTATTGCAATTCTTTTGCTTGCTTCTTGCAGTGGACTTTCAAAGAAAACTGAAAGTACCGATACTGTTATAGAAAAACAAAAAGTAAAGATTGAAACTGTTGCATTGATTCCTATTGAACAGAATGTCTCTTTTACGGCTACTGTTGAACCTAATTTGGTGAATAATATTTCACCTGCTATGGGTGGACGTATACGTAAAATAAATGTGGATGTTGGTGCGTACGTGAGCAAAGGTCAGGCTTTGGTTCAAATGGATAATACAAGCCTTTCACAACAGGAAACTCAACTGGCTACTCTTAAAAGAGACTACGAACGTTATTTGGAATTGTATCAGGTTGGTGGTATTTCAAAACAACAGCTCGATCAGGCTAAAAGTCAACTTGACGTTATGCAATCGGCTATAGGTAATATAGCAGAAAATACAGTGCTCAGAAGTCCTATTAGCGGTGTGGTTACTGCACGCAATTATGACGCTGGCGATGTGGCTGCTGGACTGCCTATTCTTACGGTTCAGGACATTAATCCGGTGAAGGTTAAAATAAATGTATCGGAATCGTTTTATAATAAGGTGACTAAAGGTCAAAATGCTAAAGTTCAAATGGATGCTATCGGTGATGAGGTGTTCGAAGGAAAAGTGTCTCTTCTATATCCAACGCTTGATCAGGTTTCACACACGTTTCCTGTCGAAATCACAGTGAAGAATACTGATAATAAAATCAGACCGGGTATGTTTGCTCGTGTTGAAATGAATTTTGGTGTGAACGAAAGACCGCTTCTTCCGGATAGAGCTGTTCTAAAACAGGTGGGATCAAACGATCGCTATGTTTTTGTTGAAAAGGATGGAAAAGCTATTTATACGTTGGTTGATTTAGGTATTCGTCTGGATGATAAATATGAAATTATTTCTGGCTTAAATGCTGGTGACAGGGTTATTGTTGAGGGTAATAACGGACTGATTGATGGTAGCGAGGTCGAAATTGTTAAATAATAACCTTAAAGATTAAAAAGATAAGATGAAAGTATACGAAACCGCCGTCAAAAACCCAGTCGGAACTTCTTTGATTTTCCTTGGGGTTGTGTTGATTGGCTTGTTGTTTTCACGTCAACTACCGATTGACTTGTATCCGCAGATTGAAATGAATGTTATCACTGTAATCACGAACTACTCGGGAGCTGGTGCTGATGATGTCGAGACTAACGTCACCAGACCACTTGAAGATGTTCTAAACTCTACAGAGAACCTGAAAAATATTACATCACAATCTAAGGATGGTGTTTCAATGATCATGCTTGAACTTGAATTTGGTTCAAACATGGATAATGCGATGAACGATATCAGGGATAAAATAGATCTGATCAAAAACTTCCTGCCTGATGGGGTGGAAAATCCTATGATTCTTAAGTTTAGCTCTGACATGATTCCGGTAATGGTGCTTTCTGCTACTGCCGATGAGAGTGCGGATGCTTTATATAAGGTGTTGGATGATCAAATTGCTAATCCTTTGAATCGTATTAAAGGGGTAGGAACTGTATCGGTTGGAGGTGCTCCTCAACGAGAGGTTCAGATAAATGTGAAACCCGAAAAACTTGAAGCTTATAACATCTCTCTTGAACAAGTTGCCCAAGTTTTAGCTGCTGAGAATGTAAATGTACCGGCTGGCGATTTGGATATTGGCTCGCAAACTTACATGCTACGTTTGGAAGGTGAGTTTAACGAAAGTCGTCAATTTAACAATATAATTGTTGGAAACCACAGTGGACAACCAATCTATCTTCGTGATGTAGCTGTTGTAAAAGATACGGTGCAGACGCGTATTCAAGAAAACTATACTAATGGAAAGCGAAGTGCTTCTATCATTATACAAAAACAATCGGGATCAAATACGGTGTCAATTGCTAATGAGGTAAAAAAACAGTTACCGGAATTGCAGAAAAATCTCCCACCTGATGTAAAAATTGAAACGGTAATGGACTCTTCGGAATACATTAATGCGTCTATTTCCAGTTTGTTTGAAACTATCTGGCTTGCACTTATTATTGTTGCTTTCATCGTGGTTTTCTTCCTGGGTGGCTGGCGTCCTACAATAATTATTTTGCTCACTATACCAATTTCTTTGATTGGGTCGTTCATTTATTTGTACATCACGGGTAATACGCTGAATATTATTACATTATCGGCACTTTCTATTACCATCGGTATGGTTGTGGATGATGCCATAGTGGTGCTTGAAAATATAACTACTCATATTGAACGAGGGAGTCGACCAAAACAGGCTGCTGTATATGGTACTGAAGAGGTTTCTCTGTCTGTAATGGCTTCTACACTTACAATTATAGCTGTATTCCTTCCTATGACAATGGTTGGTGGTTTTGCAGGAATCATGTTTAAACAGTTGGGTTGGATGGTAACAATTATCATTTCTTTGTCTTTGATAATCGCAATGACTTTGACGCCAATGTTGAGCTCAAGATTAATGAAATCTGCAAAAGAAACTAAAAAGAATAAATTCGACAAATGGTATGACAAAAACATACTCCCTCTACTGGACAAGTTCGATTATTCGTATTCTAGATTGGTTAATAAAGTAGCCCGAAACAGAAGAAAGACGATTCTTATTATTGTTGGTATATTTATCGCTGGTGTTGTAATAGTTGCATCATCATTGAAAACGGAATTTATGCCTGCTTCTGATAATAATAATATTTCTATGACTATCGAAATGCCTACGGGTACACGCATGGAGATAGCACGCAAAAAGGCTTCTGAAATTGTTGAGTTGCTTAATAAAAAGTATCCTGAAATTAAAATTGTATCATTTGCTGTCGGACAGGCTGGTGAAGATAATGTGTATGCTGCAATGTCAAGCAATGGCTCAAATATTATAACCTATACTTTGCGACTTGTTGAAGCGGATCAGCGTAATAAGTCCATATTTGATATTTCAGACGAAATTAGACAGGATCTGGCTGCAATGCCCGAAATTTATAAATATCAGGTGAATCCTGGGGGTGATCAAGGGGGTGGAATGACTTCCGGTAGTTTTGTAAAGGTTGATGTCTTTGGATATGATCTGACAACTACCGACAGAATTGCAAAAGAACTGCAAACAAAACTTTCTGATGTAAAAGGACTTCGTGATATTGCTATCAGTCGAAAAGATTACAGAATGGAGTATCAAGTTAAGTTCGATAGGGAAAAACTTTCTCTTAACGGAATAACTATGAGCGCTGCTGCTAATACAATCAGAAATAGGATGAATGGACTTATCATGACTCGGTTCCGTGAAGATGGTGAAGAATATAATGTTCGCGTACGTTTTGATGAGGAATATCGTCAATCAATTTCAGATATTGAAAATATTCTGATCTATACTCCTACTGGCGTTGGTGTTAGGGTTCGGGATCTTGGAACGGTAGTTGAAAGTTCTTCATTGCCTGAAATTAATAGGGAAGATCGTGAACGTATTGTAAGCGTTCAGGGAACACTTTATAAACGTGCATTAAGTGACGTGGTAAAAGATGTGGAAGCTGTTATCGCAACCGTTTCAACTCCATCAAATGTGCAAGTTGAGATAAGTGGTACGCTGGAGGATCAACAGGAAGCTTTTAGTCAATTGGGACTATTGCTGTTAATTGTATCACTATTGGTTTATATCGTATTAGCTGCTCAGTTTGAATCTCTGCTCTATCCGTTTATGATTATTCTGACGGTACCTTTTGCATTTATTGGTGCTTTACTGTCGCTGGTTGCATTTGGTCAACCACTTGGTATTATGGGATTTATCGGGTTGATTATGTTGGTGGGTATGGTGGTGAAGAATGCTATCGTGCTAATTGACTACATCAACCTTAATCGTGAACGTGGTATGTCTGTAATAACTGCTGTTGTGCATGGTGGACGATCTAGGTTGCGTCCTGTTGTCATGACAACGCTTACTACCATATTAGGTATGGTTCCGTTGGCAATAGGTACGGGACAAGGCTCTGAAATGTGGCAATCATTAGGATTGACGGTAATTGGTGGTATGACTTTCTCTACAATTATCACACTGATTCTTGTTCCTGCTCTTTATGGTGTATTTGCAGCTAATGGAATAAAGAAAAGAAGAAAGATTCATTTGAAAACATACGAAAAAAAGCATGGAACAGGTAATACAAAAGAACTAAAGTCGAATCTCAATAACAATGAACAGATATGAAAGCAGTAATGATAATGTTAGATCAGGCACACTACGATGAGATTGTGAAGAGTCTGAGTAAATTAAATATACGTGGTTTCACTTCCTGGAAATCAGTTCTCGGTAAAGGATCTGAAACAGGTGATCCACACTATGGAAGTCATGCATGGCCATCAGTTAATGATGCTATCATAACTATTGTTGAAGATAAGCGTGTTAAGTCTTTGCTTGAGTACTTGAAAAAACTGGATGAGGATTATGAAAATCTGGGATTACGCGCTTTTGTATGGAATATAGAAGATATGATTTAAAGTGTTTTCTAAGAGTGACTAGTTCTAAATAGCCTTTACAGGTTTTTAAACAAAAATTAAAGCATCCTCTATTTAAAGGGGATGCTTTTTAATTCTTTAATTTGTTCCTTTCCTTCTTAACGATGCATAGATTGCGAGTACAATTATTGAACCACCAATGGCTAGTAATAATGTACGAAGACTAAATTCGTTTATTCCTTCCCAACCAAATAATGAACCAATAGCGCCACCTACTATGGCTCCAATAATGCCGATAATAATTGTAATTATCAAACCTCCGGGGTCTTTTCCCGGACGAAAAGCTTTTGCTACTGCACCTGCAATTAGTCCTAAGATAATCCAAGATAAAATTCCCATAATAATTGAATGTTTAGTTAATCATGTGAATATAACATTAATCAATCAACTATTGTTCGTTATATGAATTCTAACAATACTTCCACTAATTGTAACTCTTCAGGCGATGCGACAGTTCAGCTTCAGTTGAGTAACAAAATCACATCTACTCCGCCTGTTCCAATGTTTGAACTAAAAAATGGTTACAAAATCAATCAAAAGATTTTGTTTTAGGTAATTATATTAAATATTATCTTTTTCGAAAAAGAATTGCTCTTCTCCAAATGCTGGCTTGAGTTGATCAAACCAGGTCGCTTTGGGATCGTATTCAGCAAAGAAGGGAATGTCAACCCACGCAGGGTTCCTACCCTGAAGAAATCGCAGTACAAATACTTTTTCTCCTTTCACTTCTTGTACTCCCAAAACTTGTATTTTTCCCGGAGATGCACTCATACTGGGTCCTCTAACAGTTCTACATAATCCGCTAACTTTATTATATGAGTTTCGGAATATGTTCCAGCATTTTTCAAGTGGTAACTCAAAATATCTTTTCGAACCGGTGTCGCGTGCTATAAACATATAATAGGGAATACAGCCCAAATCGACTTGTTTACGCCACATTTCCGACCATAATTCGGACTTATCGTTAATGTGCTTCATTAAGGGTGATTGCGTGCGAATTTGAGCACCTGTTGCACGAATTCGTTTGATTGCTTGTTTAACAGCTGGCGTCGATAGTTCTACGGGATGATTAAAATGAGCCTGAATCGAAAGATTCTTACCTGCTTTTAATACTGATTCAAATAGTCGAATGATATCATCTGAATCGTTATCAGATAAAAATCGATAGGGCCAATAGCTTAAAGATTTTGTACCTATACGGATTGAGCGAACATGATCGAATTCGGGTTGTAGAAGTGGCTCAATGTAGCCTGCTAAAATTGAAGCTGACATGGTCATCGGATCGCCTCCGGTAAAAAGTATATCCGTAACTCGTTTATGAGTTGACAGATATTTTAGAAGCAGGTCTGACTCCTTCATTGCAAACTTTAAACCACTCATTCCGGAAAATTGAGGCCAGCGAAAACAAAAAGTACAGTACGCATGACAAGTTTGCCCTTGACTGGGGAAGAATAATACTGTTTCTGGATATTTATGTTGAATTCCTTTCAAAAACACTTCTCCAATTTGTGGGACGTTGTGCTCTTGTCCGGCAGGATTAGGGTTTAGTTCTAATCTGATAGCGTTAATCTTTTTATCTATTGTTTTTTTGTCCGCTTGCGCGTCTAACAGTTTTTTCAGGGCATTATAATGTTTGGGGTCTAACATCTCCTTACGTGGAAAATTTAGAGTGAACATAGGATCATTTTTCACATCTGACCAATCGATAAGTTCTTCAACAACATAATTGTTGGTTTTAAAAGGGAGAACCCTTCCAACTATATCAATTGCTTGAATGATTTCTTTTGGAAGTTCTTGAATTTGAGGAATTTGTTGATAATTGTTTAGATTGTACGTTTTTAATTTCTTACTCATTAATGTCTTCTATTTTCAGTTAAATATTTTGTATATCTACAAATATAAAAAAATAATTGACATTCTACGAATACCTTAATGGTTTTTATGGTTTAATAACTTCTAATTAATCAACATTTTATAGAGCCACAAGCGAGACTTGAACTCGCGACCTACGCGTTACGAATGCGTTACTCTACCAACTGAGCTATTGTGGCAAATCGGACTCCCGGATTGGAGTCCGTTTAATTATTATAAGTAAGTGCTTAATTAATTTCTTTAAGCTCTTTCTTATTTATCATATTATATGCAAGAGGTGCAGCAATGAACATACTGGTGAATGTTCCTACTACAATACCAATAAGCATTGAGAATACGAAACTTCTTACACCTTCTCCACCGAAGAACAGAATTGACAAGACAACAAGGATAACGCTGATACCTGTGCTTACTGTTCTAACCAATGTCTGATTCAGTGATAAGTTGAATAATTCTTTTTTATCCATCTTAGGATGTAATCCTATGTTTTCCCGAATACGGTCGAAAATAACCACTTTATCATTAATTGAGTAACCGATAACGGTTAAGATCGCTGCCACAAAGGTCTGGTCAATCTCTAATGAGAAAGGCATAATCTTCCATAGCAGTGAATAGATTCCAATTACAGAAAATGCATCAATAGCCAACGCTGCAACTGTACCAACAGAATATGTATAGTTTCTAAATCTGAAGACAATGTAAAGTCCCATACAGATTAGAGCTATCAATACTGCTAACGAAGCTTCTTTCAGCATATCTTCTGCAATACTTGGTCCTACTTTTGTAGAACTAAGGATATGCGAATCGATAGTTTGTCCGGGTTGAATATAATCTTTTAGCCCCTGAGAAAGTAGTCCCTTAATCTCGGTTTCTGTTTGTTCGGTTTCTTCAGCTATTTGATAGTTTGTAGATACACGAACCTGGTTACTGGAACCAATTGTGATTACTCGTACCGATTCACCTAAATATGGAGCAAGTGCTTCACGTATCTCGCCTGTTTTAACAGGTTGCTCAAATCTGATTACATAGTTTCTACCACCTGTAAAGTCGATACCAACATTCAGTTTCAGAACGAACAGTGATACAACACAGATCAAAATGGCTGCAATAAAAATAGCGAAAAATCTCTTCCTGTTTTCAATGAATCTAAAATGGAATTCTTTGCTGAATAATTTTCTACTAAAGCTTGTAGAGAAATTCAGGTTTTGCCATTTGTTCTTATTCATGCGACCTTCGTAAACCATACGGGTAAGGAATACGGCTGTAAGGAACGAAATAAGAATACCAATCATTAAGGTGAAAGCAAATCCCCTAATAGCTCCTGAACCGAATATGTAAAGTACAAAGGCGGTAATCAATGTTGTCAAGTTGGAGTCGAAGATAGCGGAGAACGCATTCTTATAACCATCTTCAATTGCTTTACGAAGACTTTTGCCTGCAGCAAGTTCTTCTTTAATACGTTCATTGATAAGAACGTTGGCATCAACAGCCATGGCTAGTGACAATATCATACCCGCAATACCTGCCAGAGTAAGCACCGCCTGGAACGCCGCCAAAACCCCGATGGTAAAGAATAAGTTTATAATTAATGCAGAGTTGATTACCATTCCCGGAATAATTCCGTATAACGTACACGTAAAGATGAACAATATGAATAATGCAATCAAGAACGAAATTAATCCTGCATTGATAGATTCTTGTCCTAACGAAGGACCAACAATATCTTCTGATACAATACGCACACCTGCGCGCATCTTACCTGATTTTAATACGTTTTCAAGGTCGGTTGCTTCTTCTGGAGTAAAGTCTCCTGAAATAGAGGATTGACCTCCTTCAATTTTATCATTTACACGTGGTGCAGAATATACATATCCATCCAAAAGAATGGCAATTGAATTCCCTTTTTCAGCACCTGTAATAGTTGCCCATCTGCTTGCACCGGCGGAATTCATTGTCATGCTAACTTCCCATGCTGAACCGGTCTGACTTTGATCGGCTTTCGAGTTTGTAACCACATCGCCCGTAAGCGCAGGTCCACGTTTTGAACCATCACCTTTCAGTGCATATAGTTCAAACGTTGTTTCCTTATCATCAACGGGTTTGAATCCCCATTTGAAGCGAACATCAGCAGGAAAAACATCTTTATATTTTAATAATATCTGGTTTACTGATGCGGTATCCAATTTTGATACTAATCCTACTACTGGACCTGTTGCTCCACCCATCGAAAAATAAGGTTGTGCAAAATATTCAACCAGACTCTTTTCAATTCGTTTAACAGAATCAGTAGTAGCTGGAGTAAGCGCTAATGCAGGAATAACAGCGGCAGTATCACTTACTATTGTAGAATCCTGAATAGTTTCAGTAGTCGCAGTAACTGTAGAGTCAACTACACCAGATGTCAAAGATTGTGCAAGTTCAGCCGATTTAGAGTTTACCTGATTTAAATATGTTGATAATTCAGATACATTATAAGTTTTCCAGAATTCCAGATTTGCACTACCTTGTAACAAGTTACGAACACGTTCGGGTTCAGTGATACCAGGTAGTTCTATCAATATACGTTCGTCCCTGTCCATACGTTGAATATTTGGAGCAACAACTCCAAAACGGTCGATACGGGTACGGAGTACATTAAATGAGTTATCTGCAGCACTTTTTACTTCATTACGCAAAACACTGATTGTTTCATCATTAGTGGCAGTTGGCAATATTCTGTCACCCATCGTGATACTGAATATATTAGCTAAATTGCCATTAGGATTAATTTTTTCGTAACTATTTTGGAAAAGTGTTAGAAAATCTGATGAGCTACCTTTTCTGTTTTGTTTGGAAGCTTCTTGAATAGCCTGATTGAATTGAGGGTCATCTGTGTTTGCAAGTGAAGTTAGCACACCGGCAACATCCAACTCAATCACCACATTCATACCTCCTTTGAGGTCTAGTCCCAAACCAAGTTCTTTGCCACGAACTTCTTTTAATGTGTAACCCATATAAACTTTCTCTGTAGAAAGTGAATCAAGGTATTGACTCTTCAGATCTAAATCTCCACCGGCATAAGCATTCGCTTTTTTATTGTAATGCATTCCTACAAAAGTGAAGGACATGTAATACAAAGAGATAATTGCAAGCAAAATGCTGAAGATTCGGATAAATCCTTTGTTTTGCATTTGAATTTTACTTTTTGTTAGTTTTTATTTAATGTAATTTTATTCGCTTAATACTTTATGTATATTCACAAAAAAAAAAGATCTTTGGTAAAAATACTTTTTTGAGCATGCAAATATAACGTTTTTTTATATTTTAATGAATAAAACAGTCGGATTATTTCATAAAAGTCCGACTGTCTTTATAAAAATTGATTTATTTTACGAACCCTCTGTTTTTTAGCAGATAAATTGGATTGGGTTCCGCTCCTCTATATTTTTTGTAAAGTATCATTGGATCTTCAGAGTTTCCTTTCGATAAAATATTGTCTCTGAACGATTGTGCTGTTGCCTGATCAAAAATGCCTTTTTCGACAAATGGTTGGAATGCATCTGCATCTAACACTTCGGACCAAAGATAGCTGTAATATCCTGCAGAATATCCACCACTAAAAATGTGGGTGAAATAGGTGCTGCGATAACGGGGAATAATCTCGCTAATTAATCCAATCTTTTCCATAGATTTCTTTTCAAAATCACGAACATTAAAGTCTTGTTGCGTGGTTTGAGTGTGCCAATCCATGTCGAGTAGGGCTGCAGCAACAAGCTCGGTTGTGGTAAATCCTTGATTGAAATTGGCTGCATCTGATATCTTTTGAATTAAAGAATCGGGAATAGTCTCGCCGGTTTCATAATGTTTCGCATACATTTTTAATACCTCGGGATTAAATGCCCAATGTTCCATAATTTGTGAGGGTAGCTCCACAAAATCACGCACTACACTTGTGCCGGAAACGCCTTTGTAATTAACATCGGTAAGCATACCGTGTAATCCGTGCCCGAATTCGTGAAACATTGTTTCTACTTCGTCTAACGTTAATAAGGAGGGGGTGTTTTCTGTGGGACGGGTAAAATTACCAACATTGTAAATAATTGGTCGTACTTCTACACCTTTTTTCACATATTGTTCTCCAAAACTGCTCATCCATGCTCCACCACTTTTTCCTGAACGTGGAAAATAATCGGTATAGAATAATGCCAAATGATTTCCATCTGCATCCGTAACCTCATAGGTCTCAACTTCAGTATTGTAAACAGGAATATTATCTAGTTTTTTAAAGTTTATTCCATATAATTTGTTCGCAACAGTGAAAACTCCTTCGCGCACATTTTCCATCTTGAAATAGGGCTTGATAGCTGATTCGTTGAGCGCATATTTCTCGTTTCTCAGTTTTTCTGTATAATACCACCAATCCCATGATTGGAGCTTGAAATTTCCTCCTTCTTTGTCAATTAATGCTTGCAACTCTGCAGCTTCTTTTTTAGCTTGAGGTAATGCGTATTCCCAAATGCTGTTCAATAAATCGTAAACGGCTTTTGGGGTTTTTGCCATTGTGTTTTCTAAACTATAGTCGGCAAAAGTATTGAAGCTCATCAATTTGGCTTTCTCAATGCGAAGGTTTACTATCTTATTGATAATGGCTTTATTGTCAAATTCATTATCATTGTCGCCACGCGTGTACATGGCTTTGTACAACTTTTCACGTAATTCGCGATTATCGGCATACTGCAAAAATGGAATCCAGCTTGGTTTTTGTAATGTAAACACCCATTTGCCTTCCATATCGTTTGCTTTGGCTGTTTCTGCTGCTGCAGTGATTACACCTTCTGGAAGTCCTGCAAGATCTTCTTTTTTATCAATAATCAGTTTGTAATTATTGGTTTCTTTCAACACATTGTTACCATACTGCAAAGTAAGCGAAGAAAGATCTTTGTTTATTTCTCTTAGTCGCTGTTTGTCAGCATCATTCAGCATGATACCGGAACGAACAAAATTCTTGAAATATTTATCTAACAGACGGTACTGTTCTGTTGTCAAATTCAATCCTGTCGTATCTTCATGAAGGGTTTTAATTCGATCAAAAAGCTTACTATTCAAATAAATATTATCGGTGTGCTCAGATAAAATTGGAGTGAGGTCGATTGATATTTTCTCGATGGTGTCTGTCTTTTCAGCTCCTTCCAAACCAAAGAAAACACTTGAAACTCTTTCCAAAATGGAACCTGAAAAATCCAAAGCTACAATTGTGTTTTCAAATGTAGGGGCTTCTGGATTATTGGTTATTGAGTCGATTTCCTTGTTTTGTTCTTCCATTCCTTTAGCAAATGCCGGTCGATAATCATCTTCCGATATCTGGTCGAAGGGGGGCGCTCCAAAAGGAGTGTCATACTCTGTATAAAAAATGCTTCCGACTTCTCCTGAACCTTTTTTTACACCGGAACCGGTGTTGTTGCATGCGTATAATGTCATTGCTGCTAATGTAATTAATAAAATTTTTCTCATTGAGTAATACTTTTTAGTTGATAGATTATTCAATTTTGTGATATGCACCACTTTTAATATGGCAAAGGTAACCATTTTTGCTTTAAAAGAATAGTCGCTTATTAAAGAATTGAAACGTAGATATAACAAATGGCTGAATTTATTTTTAATAATATTTGGTACATAATAATTTATGCAATATATTTGTGATATCAAAATAATATTAAATTAAATAGCTTTTATTATGGAAACAAAAGAATTCGAATATGATAATTTTAAAGCGAATGGGTTCTTAATGCTTTTTCTGATGTTCATATTGTTGGGATTTAGTGTATGGATGTTCTTTTTGGGAGGAAATGGCATAATTGCAGGCTCTATACTCCTGGTTTTGTGGTGTATTATGATGGTCGGCTTTATTAAACTTGAACCAAATGAGGTTGTGGTGATGCTGTTCTTTGGCAGATACTGGGGGGTACTGAAAGATACGGGTTTCTGGTGGGTAAATCCTTTCACTACTCGAAGAAAACTTACGCTGCGTGCAAGAAATCTAATTGTTGAACCTATTAAGGTGAACGATAAAGTGGGAAATCCTGTTCTCATAGGATTGGTATTGGTGTGGAAACTGAAAGATACCTATAAGGCAATGTTTGAGATTGACGCCCAGACTATGGCTGCTACAAACATTGTGAATGGACAAATTACTTATTCTGTTGCAAAACAAATGAGCGCTTTCGAAAACTTTGTATCGGTACAGAGTGATGCGGCGCTTCGTCAGGTGGCAGGACAGTTTGCGTATGATAATAACACTGCATCAAGCAACGAACTTACACTTCGCTCTGGTGGGGAGGAAATTAACGATCGCTTATTGGATGAATTAAATGCTCGTCTTGAAATGTCGGGACTGGAAATTATTGAGGCTCGTATCAATTATCTGGCTTATGCTCCTGAAATTGCAGCGGTTATGCTTCGTCGTCAACAGGCTGAGGCCATCATCTCAGCACGTGAAAAGATTGTAGAAGGGGCGGTTTCAATGGTGAAAATGGCCTTGGAAAGAATCGACGAGGAAGGGATTGTCGAACTGGATACCGATAAAAAAGCAGCTATGGTGAGCAACTTATTAGTGGTTCTCTGTGCCGATGAATCTGCTCAACCGGTATTGAATACGGGTACTTTGTATAAATAATATGGGTAAGAAAGAAAAAACAACCAAGAACTTTGCCTTACGACTCGATTCGGATATGATGGAGGCTATTGAAAAATGGGCTGCCGATGAATTCAGGAGTGTCAACGGACAAATTCAATGGATGTTGGAACAGGAATTGAAAAAACATAAGAGATTAAAATAGGGGTTATCAATATTTATTTGGACCCAGCCTTGGCCATTTTTGTATATGCGTCGTGATAAAATATGAGTGTGCGGTTATCTTTCTTGACTTTATTCATCAAGCGTTGCTTTTCATCCATTGCCAATGCAAGGTTGTTATCGTATGCTGAAAGCCAATCCAAACGACGATGCAACGACGTGGGAATAACATCTGAGGGAAATGCATAGGCTTCTTCGTTGGTTTCAAAAAATACTGCTATCTGCCCGGGGGTGTGACCGTTGTATAGTTCTAATCGAATATTTTCTGTAAGTGGCATGTCTGCACATACAAACTTTATCTGACCTGCTTCATAAACGGGTTCAATATTATCAGCAAAATAAGAACCTTTTTCAAATAATGGCGGAAAACTATAGTTTTCCCACTGTGCTCTGCTCACCCAATAGGTGGCGTTTGGAAATGTGGGAACTACTTCTTGTTTCTCATTCTTTATTGTACATGCGCCACAATGATCAAAGTGCAAGTGAGTGAGTACAATATCGGTAATTTCTTCAAGAGCAATATCTAATTTCTGAATTTCTTCGGGAAGATTTTTGATGTTATGCGGTTGATAATATTTTATTTTCGAGAAATGTTTGTCACCCACACCTGTATCTACCAAAATTTTTCGGTCGGCTGTCTCAAGTAATAAACATCTTAATGACATTTCACACATATTGTTTTCATTGCACGGATAATGCTTCGACCAATATCTTTTTGGAACAGGTCCAAACATCACTCCGCCGTCCCCCAAAAAATATCCCGATTCTATAAGATGGAATTTTAGCATAATAATTGTACTTTTGCAGACAAATTTAGGAAAAAGATTCAGAATAAGTAACTCATAAGACATGACATTACCCAATAAGCATGATAATATATCGGAATATTTGCTCTATATGTGGCAAATAGAGGATATGTTACGCGTGTTCGAACTTGATTTGGAAAAGTTGAAAAAGCAATTAATAGATCCTTCTAATTTGCCTGATGATCAAAAACAGGAAATGTATCAGAGGTATGATAATCTCATCGAAATGATGAAATTGGAAGGGGTTCAAAAGGAAGGACATTTGCAGATTAATAAGAATGTAATCATCGAACTGACTGATCTGCATCTGCGTTTATTAAAAGATCCGAAAGAATCAAATTATATTGGAACGTTTTATAGTACACTGCCTTATATAGTTGAACTGCGTTCAAAATCAATCAATAAAGATACTCCTGAAATTGAAGTTTGTTTTGTTGCTATGTATGGCTATCTGTTACTTAGAATACAGAAAAAGGAGATTTCACCGGCTACACAAACGGCTGTTAAACAAATTAGTGCACTGCTAAAACAATTATCGGAGAAATATAAGACAATGGATACGGAAGAAGAGGCTGAATTTTAAAGTGATAAGCTTCTAACAAACTGTAACTAGTAATAATAGAATATGACATTAACAGAAGAAATAAAACGTCGGCGCACATTTGCCATTATTAGTCACCCCGATGCGGGTAAAACTACCCTCACTGAGAAACTGCTGCTTTTTGGTGGGGCTATTCATGTGGCGGGGGCCGTAAAATCAAATAAGATAAAGAAAACGGCTACATCCGACTGGATGGAAATCGAGAAACAACGTGGAATATCGGTGGCTACTTCGGTTATGGGATTCGAATATAATGATCACAAAGTTAATATATTGGATACTCCGGGTCACCAGGACTTTGCTGAGGATACTTATCGGACACTTACTGCAGTTGATAGTGTTATTGTGGTGGTGGATGTGGCAAAGGGGGTCGAAACGCAGACTCGTAAACTTATGGAGGTGTGCCGCATGAGAAAGACACCTGTCATGATTTTTGTGAATAAGATGGACCGCGAGGGTAAAGATCCTTTCGATATACTGGATGAACTGGAAGAAGAGTTGCAAATTGCAGTGAGACCGTTGAGCTGGCCAATCGATATGGGGGAACGTTTCAAGGGTGTTTACAATATTTATCAACAGAGCCTGGACTTGTATAAACCAAGTAAACAGGTTGTTACGGAGTCTGTTCATTTGAATATCGACTCTACGGAATTGGAAAAACAAATTGGAGCTTCTTTGTCTGACAAATTACGGAAGGATGTGGAATTGATCAATGGTGTTTATCCTGTGTTTGATAGTAAATCGTATCTTTCGGGTGAACTGGCTCCTGTGTTCTTTGGTTCTGCACTCAATAACTTTGGAGTAAAAGAGTTGCTGGATTGCTTTGTGGAAATTGCTCCTTCACCACGACCAGTGAAATCAGAAGAACGAACGGTTGATCCTTATGAAGAAGCGTTCACGGGTTTTGTGTTTAAGATACATGCTAATATGGACCCTAATCATCGTTCATGTATTGCTTTCGTAAAAATTTGCTCTGGAAGGTTTGAGAGGAACGTGAATTATAAGCATATGCGTTTTAACAGACAGATGCGATTTTCTTCGCCTACAGCTTTTATGGCGCAGAAAAAAGAGGTGCTCGACGAGGCTTTCGCTGGTGATATAGTGGGACTTCCCGACAATGGGGGCACATTTAAAATTGGAGATACACTAACTTCGGGAGAGAATCTTCATTTCAAAGGGTTACCTAGTTTCTCGCCAGAGATGTTCAAATACATTGAGAATGCTGATCCTATGAAATCCAAACAATTGCATAAAGGTATTGAACAGCTTATGGATGAAGGGGTTGCGCAGCTCTTCACAAACCAATTTAATAACCGGAGGATCATTGGAACGGTTGGACAACTGCAATTTGAAGTGATTCAATATCGATTATTGCACGAATATAATGCTCAGTGTAGGTGGGAACCTATCAATCTTTATAAGGCGTGTTGGATTGAAAGTGATAATGCTCAAGAACTTGCCGACTTCAAAAAGCGTAAATATCAATATATGGCGCTTGATAAAGAGGGTAGGGATGTATTCCTCGCTGAATCAAAATATATGCTTATGATGGCGCAACAGGATTTCAAACATATCAAATTCCATTTCAACTCTGAGTTTTGATTGCTTATTCTGTGATTCCCATTTTCTTCATTAGAAAACTGGCATTCATCGTTGTAGCAATTCCTCTTGTTAGTTTGTAATTGAACGAAAGAATATCCTGAACAATGGTTGCATCAAAATGAAAATTCTGTATTACTTCGGTGTATTCATTTTCCAACTCTCCCAGCACTAGGTCGTGTGTGGCAATAATTCCGCTTGCACTTAATTTGACTAAACGCTTCATCAGGGCAAACGATCCTTTTTGTTTGTCTTCTGAATTTGTGCCTTTGAGGATTTCATCAAGAATAATGAATAGGCCTTGTTCGCCCAATTCTAATCGGTCAATAATCATCTTTAGACGTTTTAACTCTGCAAAAAAGTACGATTCATTGTTTATCAATGAGTCAGCTGTTCGAAGGTTGGTGAGTAACCTGCCCGGATAAAACTTCATGGATTCAGCACAAACTGGTGAACCGATTGAGGCTAATATATGATTGACTCCAACGGTTCTTAAGTAGGTACTTTTACCCGCCATATTGGCACCCGTTACAATCATGAAATAGGGATTGCGGGTAATGTGTAAATCGTTTTTGATGCATTGATCTCTATGAATTAGTGGATGTCCCATCTCGTGACCTTCAAAACAGAATTCCTCGGTTATTTCAGGGAAATGATAATCCGGATGGTCGGCAGTAAATGTACCTAATGACACAAAGGCATCCATATTTGCCAACGCATCAAACCACTCTGTTGTTCTCAATGAATAAACATCTAGCCATCTCTCAATTTTTAATGCACAGAAAACATTGGCTAACAAGAATGGATTAATGATGAAGTTTATTGGGAATGTCAACGACATATCAAGATTGTGATAGTAGGCCGCAAGCTTTTTAATGGCTTTTGCTGATGGAACATCATTAATTATCTGCTGCTTAGCTTCTTGTAATAATTCACTTTTAAATGACTGGTTTTCTATCAATTCAAATAAACGGGCATAGACTTCCAATCGTTGGGTCTTCTTGTCAAAGGTTAATGACAACTGATTAATCTTTTTCATGGGTAAATATGAAAGGGCTAGTGTTCCAATGAATAACCAAACAAAAATGCTGCCTGATGCTATGTTCAAAATCCATAAAACAAGATAGAGAAGGTATAATACGGGAACTAATACACAGAGTACTTTCCATAAAGGACTCAGTTTATCGGTAACGGGCTGGAATGCTTTATTCACACTTTCAACCGATGAAAAGGCATCATTGCAAATAGATCCGTTTACACGAAAGTCTAACCGGAAATCTTCCTTATCGGTTAGCTCTTTAATCGCTTCTTGACGCTTGATAATCTGATCTTTATCGTGCAATGGGTTCTCAATAAAGTCGGCGAGTTTTTGCTTGCCCATTGTCATTGATGTACGGTTTAACATCTGGAAGATGGACTGATTACCAAAGATATCTAAATCAAAACTGAAGTCGTGTGTGGGATTAATTCGCTCCGATGAACCATCGAATGCACTGAAATCATAATTGAATGCTTTCAATTCATTTTCTGCAATCTTAAGTAATGTAACAGCTGATTCTCTCTCATTCGACCGCTTCTTAAACAGGTTGACAAGCCATATAAATACAAAAGATGATGCAAAAATTGAGACTAAAAGCCAAGGCGTACTATGGCGAGTTGCATAAATGCATAAAGCACCGGCTACAAAGACTACAAGTCGCAATGTACCAATAATGGCCAGTTCTTTTTTTAATCTTAAAATACTTGCGCGTTGTGCTTCAGCAATTTTTTTATAATTATCGATTCGTTCAGTTATTGTCATTTCAATTTGGTTGAGATAATAAATATGTATAGAAAATCCTTTTCTTGAATTCTTTATTAAATACAAATCTACAAAAATACAATAATTTGCAGTATTTTTGTCCGTAAACAAGTTTCAATTAAAAGATAAAAATATGAGATTCATTCTGTGTCTTGTCTTCTTACTATCGTGTTTTCATATTTCAAGCCAGGAAACTACTGAATATAGTCGATTGGTACAAAAGACAGCCGACTTTTTGGAACGTGATCAACTGGACAGTGCGGAACAAACTTTATATCAGGCAATGAAGATCGATCCTTCAAATGCTAACAATTCAGTTCTATTATTGAATTTAGGTATTATTCAACGTCATCTTGGAAAATATAATGATGCAAAGTTTTCATTTTCTGCGTCTTTACCAAATACTCCTGATTCTGTTCTTGTGTTACATAACAGAGCATCTTTATTATGTGATATTGGAGAATTGGATAATGCGATGAAAGATTACAGTGCCATTATCCGAATTGATCCGTCAAATATCGAGGCATATTATCGTCGAGGAATATTGTATTTGGATAATAATGACAGAACTTCTGCTGAAAAAGATTTTGGCGAAGTGGAATTGATTGATTCACAGAACATGTTTTCCAAACTAAGCAAAGCGTTACTTTATAAATTAGATGATAATTGGTCAGAAGCGGAAAAAATTTATACTGAACTAATTGACAGTACCAAAGAATTTAACGATACGTACTATCTGAATAGAACGGAGTGTTATGTTAATATGAATCAGTCTTTTAAAGCATCTGCTGATTTACGGGTTATTGAACAACATCAAAAAGACAACCCTTATTTTTACATCTTAAGAGGGAGGATTCGCTTAGATCAATATGATAAAATTGCAGCTAAAGCTGATTTTGAATATGCCAAAAAACTTGGATACGATCCGCTTATTGCAGATGAATGGATAAAGAAAACCGAATAGTTTATTAATATATTTAAACTTTAAAAATGAAAACAAACTTATTTTATGCTATGATTGTATTGTTGATGATATCATGTTCATCAGCTAAGGTTTCTAAGACAAACGAACTAACTAAAAGTGAAACAAAGGACGGCTGGATTCAACTCTTTAATGGTAAGGACTTTAAAGGTTGGAGACAAGTTAATAACACTGCAATGCCAAAGAACTGGGTCGTTGAAGATGGTACAATGAAAGTGTTACCTGCAGATCCATCTCGCTTGGGAAGCGGCGGAGGTGGCGACATCATTTTTGCAGATAAGAAATTCAAGAATTTTGAATTGTCTATCGATTGGAAAGCAAGTGATCAGGCAAATTCAGGAATATTTTTTAATGTAAGAGAAGTACCGGGTAAACCAATTTATTTTGCTGCTCCTGAAATACAGGTTCTTGATAATGAAAACGCAAGTGATAATAAAGTGGCTAGCCATTTAGCTGGTTCTTTATATGATATGATTCCGGCTGATCCAAAATCTGTTAAACCTACAGGACAATGGAATAATATCGTAATTAGAGTAAAAGATGGTAAAGTGGTGCATATTCAAAACGGGACAAAAGTAGTTGAATATACTTTGTGGACTCCTGAATGGGATAATTTAGTACAAAACAGTAAGTTCAAAGATTTTCCTGGTTTTCAAGAGGGTATCTCAAAAGATGGTTACATCGGATTACAAGATCATGGGTATACGGTTTGGTTCAGAAATATCAAAATAAAAGAGCTATAATTAAAATCAAATATAAAAGAAGAGCGACTTATCTTATAAAGTTGCTCTTTTTTTTGCGGTTTATATGAATTAATATGTATTTTTGCACTGAAACAATCAGTTTTTAACCCGTCACAATTTGTTCAATATGAAATGGATAAACAGAAACGATAGCTCTCAAAATTATGAGGATCGTAGAGGACAAAGATCAAAAAAAGGTGCTGCAATTGGAGGTATTGGTGTTGTAATTGTCGCACTGGTAGCATTGCTTTTAGGACAGAACCCTTTTGATGCCGTTGAAACTGTAAATAGAATGACAGGTAATCAATCAACGGAAATGGTTGTTGATCCGGCAACTGCAAAAGAAAATGAAGAACTGAAGGTCTTAACTCTGGGCGTATTCAATAGCGCAAACGATGTATGGAGAGAGATTTTTAAAGAACAACTTAATACCGAATATGAAGATCCTATTCTGGTGACTTATACGGATCAGACTACTTCGGCTTGTGGTGGTGCTACGGCACAAATAGGACCGTTTTATTGTCCTGGTGACTATCGTGTATATATTGATTTGGATTTTTTTCACCAACTTGATAAGGAATATAATGCTTCTGGCGACTTGGCAATGGCTTACGTTACTGCTCACGAAGTGGGACATCATGTGCAAAGACTTCTTGGAATATTAGACCAGGTGCAACAATATCGTGGCAAAACAAGTGAGGCTGAATACAATAAACTGAATGTGAAACTGGAACTTCAAGCGGATTTCTTTGCTGGTTTATGGGTTAATAATGCGGTAAAAATGGGTATTATTGCTCTTGAAGAAGGGGATCTGGAAGAGGCGCTTGGGGCAGCAAATGCTATTGGTGATGATACTTTGCAAAAGAAATCAATGGGATATTCGGTTCCTGATTCGTTCACACATGGAACTTCTGCACAACGGGCTTTTTGGTTTAAAAAAGGATATCAGACTGGCGATATAAATAAAGGTAATACTTTTGATGATCCTAGTTTAAATTAAATAGACTGTTGTGTTTTAAAACTATACCGCAAAATACGACTCTAATTCTTTTAATGTTTCTGAGTCTGTCTGAATATCTCTAACTACAAATCCTTTCTCTAAAACAACGGTTCGTTTGCATACTTCGGTCACGTGATTTAAATCATGACTGGAAATCAACATGCTTGTTTGGTTTGTAGCTTGTAACTCGTTAAGCATCCGTTTCAAACGTATTTGCGAAGATGGGTCCAATGCAGTAAACGGCTCGTCTAATATTAATATCTTTGGATTAGGTAAAAGGGCGGACGCAATACCTACTTTTTTCTGATTTCCTTTTGATAGATCACGTATCAACTTTCCTGTTCCAATGATTTCTCCATTGAAAAAGTCTTGCATGGTATCTAAGAAAAGTGAAATATCACCATCGGACATTCCATAGGTTTTTCCAGAAAAGGAAAAAAACTCTTCAGGAGTAAGGAAATCTATCAAGAAACTTTCGTCAAGATATGAAGCAACTAACTTTTTCCATTCATCTCGGCGAGCTACTTTCTCTCCGTCAATCAAAACTTCACCATCGGTTGCTTCTATCAAATCTAGCATTAACCGAAAAAATGTGGTCTTTCCGGCTCCATTATTGCCGACTAACCCAAAACTCTCTCCATCAGAGATTGTAAGTGATTGTATATTCAGAACGGCATTGCCACCATAAACCTTTTTAAGATTATTTGCTTGAATCATGAGTTATAACTTTTTATATTTATGCTTCTTTCTTTCTAAAACCTTCACATAAAGCATATTTCCTTTTCAAAAACATTTGAGTACACAAATCTATCAGTTGTTTTGTAAACATTATACCAATCAGTCCCATAGTTGCATAGATCCAAATAACGGTATGTGCAATACCCAGTTTGTTTGCTACAGCAATTATTAACGACGGGAGAATCATGATAATCATGACAAAGATGAAATTTTTGTAAGTCGTTCCTTGATAATTCATGGCTGAACCCTCATTTAGTTCCAAACGTTTTGTATTGAGTGTAGCAAAAATCATGCAAAGCGGAAGAATAACCCCCGAATTAAACAGAAACGCAGCAATTTGCAGAAATACAATCTCTCTACCAAAAAAGAAATAAGGAGAGGTAATAATAAAGCCGATCACATTTAAGAATAACATCAGAAAATACTGAGCACTAATATATTCACGTGCATCAATGCTTTTTGTCATTAGCGAATCAAAATGCGAACCGTTCCAACTGATCAACCATTGACTGAACAT
Organism: Dysgonamonadaceae bacterium; assembly: GCA_041672395.1. Lineage (GTDB taxonomy): Bacteria > Bacteroidota > Bacteroidia > Bacteroidales > Dysgonomonadaceae > UBA5287. Next base: position 47,674 of record JBAYZS010000013.1, read on the forward strand.
CAGCATGAAATTTCCGGTTACAATCATTGCCACGAAAAACATAAAACCTTTTGAATCGTCATACATTCCAGTATAACCCAGAAAACCATACAATAAGAATAAAATGGAGATTGTTAATGATGATTTTGTGCGTTTGTTTCTCCATACGAGCTTGATGGTAAGAATTATAATTTCGCCGACCTTTCCAAAGCGTTCAAAGAAAGCGTTGCTTCCTGTATGCGAATGTTTTGATAAAACCTTTCTGTTGAACTTTTCAGTATAAAAATTCTCGTTGAAATATTGTTTGTTCAGCATAAAAGCAATCAATGGAAGTATCAAAATGAGAGCCAATCCAAAGTTGTTAGACAAGAGGAAATGCAAAGATATTTTTGAGATATCGAATATTGAGAATACTTTAAAGTATTCAAGTAGAAATATTCCACCCGCAATGAGCATTACGAAAAGCGTGCCCCATAAAGTAGATTCGTATTTTCGTTTTAACCAAGTAGCAAAAAGCACGTTAAACCAAATCATGAAAATAATCATGAAAACAAATTGACATGCCCCCCACGCACCATAAGTTTTTGAGACAATGGTAATTGAAACAGGTATAAAAAAGAGTAGCGAAATATAATTGAATGGATTGAGCAGCGGCATTAGTAAAACATAATTTACCAAAGTTCTGCGTTTGATGGGTAAAACCTGATAAGGTTGCTGGTCGACCGTGTTCAGCGACTGCATAAAATAGCGGAAAATAAGCACTCCCAAACCGGTATAAATGATCAATCCATTTAATACATCTGATGCAGCCAGTTCCGGTGCAACCTCCTTGACTATTTCAGGGAATAACAAACCCAAGCCCACCAAAATAAATGCAAAGTACAATCCTGTGATGGAAAGTAAGATATTAACCACCAGGTTCTTATAAAAACCGGGCGCTCTATATTGTTTCAGCCATTGATGTTTTAAAAGGTCGCGTTCAATCATTTGTCTTGCAATTGGAGATTTTATTTTCTGCCAAATAATCCTCCAAAAATTGAACGGGTAATGGTTCTTCCTAACTGATTTGATATCTGTCGAGTAGCACTTTTACCTACTTGTTCAACAATATCTCCAAAGATACCTCTATCAGCTTTTCGTTCCCTTTCTGCAGCGCGTTCGGCTCTTTCTGCTTCCTGTTGTGCTTTTAGCTCTTCTTTTTGTTTTTGGAGACGTTCTTTTTCTTCTGTGGCTTTCTGACGTTCTTCTTCTAATAGATTTTGTTTATGGGAAAGAATCTCAAAGGCTGATTCTCTGTCAATTAATTTTTCATATACTCCATAGATCAAAGAACTTTTGATAAGTTGATCGCGTTCTCCTGCAGTAATAGGACCAATTTGGCCTTGTGGAGGCAGAACAAATGCTCGTTCGACCATCTGGGGGGCTCCTTTTTCATCAAGAAATGAAACAAGGGCTTCTCCTGTATTTAGCTGGGTGATGGCTTCTCCTGTATCAAACTTGGGGTTTGCCCTGAATGTGTTTGCTGCTACTTTTACTGCTTTCTGATCGTTAGGGGTATAAGCGCGCAACGCATGTTGAACACGATTTCCCAATTGACCTAATATCGTTTCGGGTATATCGGCCGGATTCTGGGTCACAAAATATATACCGACTCCCTTAGATCGAATCAGTCTAACCACTTGTTCTACTTTTTCAAGTAATATTCGTGGCATATCATTGAATAGCATGTGGGCTTCATCAAAAAAGAAGACTAACTTTGGCTTTTCAAGATCTCCTACCTCGGGCAGAGTGTCATATAATGCGTCAAGCATCCATAATAGTAAAGTCGAATAGACACGAGGGGAATTCATCAACTGGTCGGCTGCTAAAATATTAATAACGCCTTTGCCTTCTTCGGTCTGAATAAAGTCGGTTATATCTAACTCTGGTTCACCAAAAAACTTGTCGGCACCTTCACTCTCAAGTCGCATCAAACCGCGCTGAATAGCCCCCACACTTGCAGGAGCGATATTTCCGTATTCGGTAGTAAATTCCGCCCGATTATCACCTACATATTGCAACATTTTTTGCAAGTCCTTCAGGTCGATGAGCAGTAAATTATTGTCGTCGGCAATTTTGAATACGATATTCAAAACAGCTCCTTGAGTTTCGTTTAAATTCAACAATCGCTCTAACAACAATGGTCCCATATCTGTAACTGTGGTTCTGACAGGATGACCTTGCTGACCAAAAACATCCCAGAATTTTACAGGAAAGGACTTGAATTCAAAACCTTTTCCGCCAAGCTTATAACTGTCAACTCGTTTGGTGACGCTCTCTTTGTTTCCTCCCGATTTTGCAACACCGGACAAATCGCCTTTCATATCTGCAGCAAATACGGGTACTCCCATTTCACTAAATGTCTCGGAAAGTGTTTGCAATGTAACGGTTTTTCCTGTTCCGGTGGCTCCGGTAATGAGTCCGTGACGGTTTGCCATTTTGGGGATCAGGCAAATCTCTGCTTCATCGTTGATGGCTATAAAAGCTCGTTTATTGTTGTCGAACATAATAAAAGCGTTTTTTTGGTTAAACTACTTGTGAACAAAGATAATTAAAATTCGGTATTCACTGAAATATTTTCAATTTGTTGCAATAAAAAAACGCCCACTTGTAGGTGGACGTTTTTATGATAATTAATTGATAACAATTTCTAATTAATTGTCGCCGTTAACTGATGCCATGTGAGCAACCAAATCCAATACTTTGTTTGAATAACCCCATTCGTTATCGTACCAAGCAAGTACTTTAACAAAAGTTGGGCTCAATTGGATACCTGCTTTTTCATCAAAGATTGATGTACGGGTTTCGCCAACGAAATCACTTGAAACAACAGCTTCGTCTGTGTAACCAAGAATACCTTTCAATTCGCCTTCTGAAGCTTCTTTCATAGCTTTACAGATTTCTGCGTATGTGGTTTCTTTTGCTAAACGAACAGTTAAGTCAACAATTGATACGTCAAGTGTTGGAACACGAAGTGACATACCTGTCAATTTTCCGTTCAATTCAGGAATAACTTTACCTACTGCTTTTGCAGCTCCGGTAGATGATGGGATGATGTTGCCGGCAGCAGCACGACCACCACGCCAGTCTTTCTTAGAAGGACCGTCAACAGTTTTTTGTGTTGCAGTTGTAGCATGAACAGTAGTCATCAAACCTTCAACAACTCCAAATTTATCGTTCAATACTTTTGTGATAGGAGCTAAACAATTGGTTGTACAAGATGCGTTAGATACAAATTGTTCACCTTTTGTGTAGGTCTTTTCGTTTACTCCGCAAACATACATTCTTGTATCGTCTTTTGATGGAGCAGACATGATTACATATTTAGCACCGGCGTTGATGTGAGCCTGAGCTTTATCCTTTGAAAGGAAAATACCGGTTGATTCAACAACATAGTCAGCACCAATTTCGTTCCATTTCAAATTGTTAGGATCCATTTCTGAAGAAACACGGATACTTTTTCCGTTTACAACAAGGTTGCCATCTTTAATTTCAATAGATCCATTGAATTGACCATGCACAGTGTCATATTTCAACATGTATGCAATGTAATCTAAATCAAGCAAATCGTTGATTCCTACAACCTGAATGTCGTTTCTTGTTTGAGCAGCACGGAATACCAAACGTCCAATGCGTCCAAATCCATTAATACCTACTTTAATCATAATTTTTTGAAAATTTATTTGTTAAGATAATACTTAAAATCAATCTCTTTTATTGGCAGCGCAAAAATACAAAATATTTTACGTTTAACAAAAAAATATTACATCAAAAATTCTAAAAATAGATATGAATGAACAAGATAACCTTTTTTTAGAATTAGTAAAATTAATTTATTACATTTGAATCTTAATACATATTTTATAATTATCATTTAAAACAATTTTACTATGAAACAAAGATTTACGCTACTAATTGTTGTATCGTTGTTGTTTACTTGCTTGTTAACAGCTCAACAATCTTATGTCCCGACAAACGATAATCTGAAAAACAGAGAGAAATTTCAAGATATGAAATTCGGTGTGTTTATTCACTGGGGCATTTACAGTATGATGGCTGACGGTGAATGGATAATGAATAACAAAAACATTAATTACAAGGAATATGCAAAACTGGCTCAAGGGTTTTATCCTTCTAAATTTGATGCGGCAAAATGGGTGGCGGACGTAAAGGCTTCGGGGGCAAAATATATCTGTATCACTTCACGACATCACGATGGATTCTCAATGTTTGGAACGAAACAATCTAATTATAATATTGTAGATGCAACGCCTTTCAAACGCGATATAATTAAGGAACTGGCCGACGAATGTCATAAACAGGGGATCAAACTGCATTTTTATTATTCTTTATTGGATTGGGCACGAAATGATTACTATCCCCTGGGAAGAACGGGACATGGGGTAGGACGCACAGATAAAGGAAATTGGAATTCTTACGACCGGTTTATGAAGAATCAAATTACGGAACTGCTGACTAATTACGGTGAAATAGGGGCTATCTGGTTTGATGGTCTTTGGGATCAACCGACTGAATTCGATTGGAAAATTAGAGAGATTTATGATCTTATTCATAGCATTCAACCGGGTTGTTTGGTAATTAATAATCATCATTTAACACCTATTGAGGGTGAGGACGGACAAACTTTCGAAAAGGATTTACCCGGAAAAAATACTACTGGTTTCTCGGGTACGGCTACTATTGGAAAACTACCGCTCGAAACGTGCGAAACAATGAATAATACTTGGGGATACAGCATCACTGACTTGAATTATAAATCGGAAAAAGAATTGATTCATTATTTGGTAAAAGCTGCTGGAAATAATGCTAATCTGTTGATGAATGTGGGACCAAGACCTAATGGGGAATTCCCAGATATTGCGATTCAACGTTATCTCGCAATTGGAGATTGGCTCAAAGTGTATGGTGAATCTATTTACAATACGCGTGGGGGGGTGATTACTCCGCAAGAATGGGGAGTTACAACACAAAATGGCAATAAATTGTTTGTGCATATTCTAAATCTTCAGAAGGATACGCTCTTTTTACCTTTGACTGGGAAAAAAGTACGTTCGGCTAAATCGTTTCTAGATAAAAAACCTATTAAATTTACGAAGGAAAAAGATGGCATCGTTTTGCAACTTGATGAAATTCCAAATGATACTGATTTTGTAGTTGTATTGGAATTTTAATGTTTACATATATTAAATAGTTTTTAATATTATTTGCTCTTTAAAACTCCCAACTTACTCCGAGGTAACTCTCACCTTCCTCTCACCATGCTCTCACTATTCTTTACAAAGATTTAAGTGGATGCATGGTGAGGGTTTTAGTTTTATTTAACGTAATTGAAATTCACAAATAAAGGGGGTTGCTTAAATTC